>ONXZ01000107.1:2398-13786 GCA_900321905.1 uncultured Eubacteriales bacterium | reverse complement strand
GGGAAGGTATAATTATTACTTTGTCTTTACGACTTTCTTTGCAGACCACTTACTATATACTTTCTTGCCGTTAACAACCTTAAATGTTCTCACTCTTACGTAGTATTTTTTATTTTTCTTAAGTTTTTTAATCGTTTTCTTTGTTGCTTTAATATTAACAGATTTTGCACCCTTAAAGTTTTTCTTTGTGCCGTACTGGATTTGATATCCTGCTACGTTTTGAATTGTTTTCACTGTAAGCTTAAAGGATTTCTTTCCCGCTTTGAGCGACTTGATAGAAGTTGCCTTTGGAGGTTTAACTTTTGTTGCACGAGAGGTTGTTATGTTGGTTGGCTTAAAATAATAAGTGGTATTTGCATCTAATTCATAATACGGATAAATCTTAAACTGATAGTTACAATACTCATCAATGTTCGTTATTGTAAACTCTGTTCCCGTTGTATAAAAGCAATCGCCCCATTTGCGGTTTTCATAGCCACCGACAATTTTATAACCCGTTACACCTGCGTTATTCCATGTAATTTTAAGTGATTTACCATTACGTTTTACTGAAACGACATTGGTTTCAGGAGTAATGTCATAAACCTTGTAAGTCCACATACTACGCTTAAAATTCTTCTTTTCATTGTTTGTTGTTATAGGGTGCAAATTAACGCTGTATCCTAAACTCGTCTCATCTGTGAAAAGATTAATATATCCTTCGTATCCTTGATAATCATCCGTTCCGATTCCTGTATTAACAGAAACCTTCATTTTATAGTTTTCACAGGTGTATTCAATTCTGTAAACCTTGCTGTAATCTCGCGGACTTTCAACAGGAATAGTGTAATGCTTGTACTCATTCCACTCCTCAAAGTAGCCGCTAAAACTGTAAATAGGCTGATTTTTGTCTTTTGCTAAAGCATTAAAGCTCATACCTGAAAATGTGCTTAGCATAATTATAATTGCAAGCGCAAAGGATATTGCTTTTTTTGTTGTTAATCTTTTTGTGTTTGTCATCTTTTCTTCTCCAATCTGAATTTTAAGATTTTTTAACCCTTTCACTTATTAGTGGCACTAAAATGAAAATATGCCTAAACTTTTTTAAAATTTTTTAAAATAGCTATTTAACGCAAAAAAGGACCCGCCGAGCCGCAGCCCGACGAGTCAACAAAGAGGTAAGATTATTTTGTTTTTACAGACTTAACCTTTGACCATGCGGAGAAATAGTTTTTTCTGTTAGCAGTCTTATAAGTGCGAATACGAACATAGTACTTCTTTTTGCTCCTGAGTCCTTTAATTGTTTTCGCGGTTGTCTTTGAACTTCTCACAGTCACGGTTTTAGTAGTTTTTGCTGTAAATCTTTTGCTTGTGCTGTATTGTACCTGATAACCTGTGACTTGCGCTCTCTGTTTTTTCCATTTAACTATTACGGATTTTTTGTTCTTTTTGAGAGACTTTACCTTTGTGCCTTGAGGAACAATAGTATAAGTCTTAGACACAGTGCCTTTATAGTTCCCTTTGAACTTGATTTTTACTGTTTTTTTGCCTACATATCCGTTTGAAGGGTATGTAACCGTATAGTTGCTCTTGTCAACCTTTGCGTTAATTCCCGGCTTTTTAACCTTGCCGTTATACGTGAAGTATGTTGTTTTTAATGAAACAAGATTTGCCGAGGCAGCTTTAGGCACAATAAAGAAGTTTAAAAAAACAGTTTGGTTTCCGAGGTCATAATTTTTGCCGGGTAAAACGACAACAAAATTGTGTTTTTTATCCTCAACATTCAAGTTCTTACCGTATTCGGCTCTGTAGTTTGACTTTGAAATTGTTTTGTTTTTTCTCGCGTCGTAAACTTCAACTCCGGGTCTGATTTGCCTGCCCGTATATGTGCATGCTGCAATCTTTTTTGGTGAGAAAGTCTTAACTTTGCCGTATTTAAGTTTTTTGTATTGTTTGCTGTTATAGATACAATAAATAACCGTATTCTTTCCGCGTTTGGAATTGCCGGCTCTCGAATATTTCGGCAAATTGTTTTCATTATTGTTTAGTGAAAATAACTTTAGGTTACTATTATAATCATCAATAACTTCGGTGTCGTCGCTTTCACATCCAAATAAAGTATTTGCTGCTATCTCCGTGTTTTCTCCCGAAAAGAAAATTACGTTTGGAATATTGTCATCGGGACTAAGTCCAAATAAGTACGACCCTATCTCATCTACTGTATCATTGATAACTATTTCGCTTGCTTCAAGTTTTTCAAATGCACCCTCGGTTATTTCTCTTACTTCGCTCGGAACGGTATAGACTTCAACCTCTTTTTCCTCAATAACTTTAATTAGAACGCTTTTATCTGAAGTGTATATAACATTGTCAGTAACGGCAAATTTCGTTTCATCTTCCTCGTTAATTTTATATTCGCCGTCTCCGCTTACAACTACAACTGATTTGGGCTGAGTTATGTCAAGACTGTTCCAGCTTTTCATAGTTCCCTGATAATTAATAGAAACAAGATTAGTACAGCCGTCAAAAACACTTTCGCCTATTTCGCTTACCTCGGCGGGAATTGTTATGCTTCTTAAACTGTTGCAGCCTGCAAATGCAGAGTTTCCGACAGTAGTCACCGATAAAGGTATTGTAACGCTTTGCAACTTTGTGCAATTCTTAAAGTTACTTGCGCCGATAGCAGTGATTCCGTCCTCAATAACCACACATTCAATCGAAGACAAAAATGCACTCCAAGGCTGACCATCGCTGACAGGTCCCGTACCCGTAATAGTCAGTGTGGCTGTACCCGCGTCATAATGCCAATATGCTTTGTGGTCGTCACTGCAATATCCACGGTATATGCTGTCATAATCCGGATTAACAGCGCCGCAACCGTTAAGGCAGTGCTCTTCAACTTCAACAAAATTATGATTTTCTGAACCGTCAGTGCAAATAGTAACAAAACTACGGTTGTATTTTTCGGCATAAGCCTGTGCCGGAGAATTTGCTTTACCTCTAATCGTAGTTGCCGGTATAACCTGCTCGTTGTCGGTAATAGCTGTTTCGGCTCCCAAAAAGGTCATTGTCTTTAATGAACTGCAACCTAAAAAAGCTAAACCGTTGTTTGCCTGTTCTTCATCATATCCGTATACCTCAATTACACTTGCGGGAACAGTTAACTCCGTTAAGTTTTTGCAGTTATAAAAAGAATTAGGATATATATACTCTAATTTAGACGGCAGCGTTACAGAGGAAAGTTTTCTGCAATTGTAAAAGCAAAAATAACCTATGCTTGTCATATTATCAGGTAAACTGACGCTTGTTAAATTTGTACACCCCTCAAATGTGCCGCCGTATAATTCCGTGCAAGTATCAGGAATTTCAATTGAGGACAGTGATGTGCAATACATAAATGAACCATTAATATATGTTGCACCGCCCAAATCAACATCAGTGAGATTTGAACACCAGGAAAAGGCATGGTTGTATATTACTTTGGCGCTTGTCGGGAGTGTTACTTTCTTAAGATTTGTTGCGTTCTGAAAACCGCCTATGTTATTAATTCCTTCTTCTACGACCACCTCTGTAATAACGCTAAGATAGTCACTCCACGGCTGTGTGTTTGACATATCGCCCGTTCCGCTGATTGTAATTACTCCCGTGTTGGTGTTTAAAGAGTATGTTGCATTGTCGCCGCAGGAGCCTGTTTCATAGTGTTCAACAGTTTCTGTATAACTGTTTTTGCATACAGGGCAAGTATATTTATACGTTACTGCTGTTGGTGTTTCTTCCGTGCTTTCTAAGGCGTACAGGTGGTTATCTGTTCCCTCTGCGCAAACAACTACAAACTCTCGGCTGTAATTGTTTGCAAAAGTTTGTGCTGTTGAACCTGAATAACCGTAAATCGTTGCAGTGTCAGGGATTATGGCTGATGAAATAGATAGCGATGAAAAGCGTCATCACCCAGTTCTGTTACGCCACTCGGTATAATCAGACTTTCAAGACCCGTACAATATCCAAATGCAGATTCGCCTATGCTGTTCAAACTTTCCGGAAGCTCTATGCTGTTTACATTTTCATAGTATGAAAATGCGATATCTCCTATTGAGGTGATACCCTCTTCAATAATAATCTTGTTGAAATACTCTTGATATCCGTACCAAGGTTGTTCAGTTGATGTTATTCCATCGCGCGCAGGAATTGAGGCAGAACCGTTAACGCTGCTTAACGTAAGCGTCTTTTTAGCGGCGTTTACTACCCAACTTATGCTATCTTTATAGGTACCACTGTATGTTCTTGTTGCAGGGTTATCAGCTCCGCAGCCTTTTTGGCAATACTCTTCTCCGTCAACAAAATTATGATTTTCGGTTCCGTCAATACAGATATTTACGTAATTGATGTTTTTTCCTTTGGCAAACGCCTCTGCGGTGGATCCGGCATAACAACTTATTGTGGCACCACCGGGGAACAACTGTCCTTCCTCGTTTCCGCTGCTGCTTTCAAACACACAATCGGTGCTAAGCACAGTGAGTTTTTTAAGTCCCATATAAGAATTATCGTTTTGGTATTTGCTTGGCACGTAAGAGACATACTTTATATTTGCAAAGGCACTGTCGCTTATCGACTGCAGGCTTGCCGGCAGGGTTAGTTCTTCAATAGAATTACAACCTGCAAATGCTTGGGTGCCTATTTTAGTAATTGTGCTTGGCAGCGTAATGTTTTTTAAATTAATATCTAAAGAAAACGCAGCAATGTCAATTTCAGTAAGTCCTTCGGGCAGCGATACTGTTTCCAAATTTTCACAATTATAAAACGCCATATCATCAATCTTTTTTACACCGCTCGGAATGGTAATGCTTTTAATTGCTGTTTCGGCAAATGCATTATCAACAATTTCAGTAAGGCTTGATGAAAGGGTAACATTTTCCAGTTTTGAACAATCGGCAAAAACGAAGTGACCCATTTCAATAACGCTGTCAGGGATAACTATATCGGTAAGCGCTTTACAATGTAGAAACGACTGAACGCCGATTTTTTCCAGTGTATTCGGAAAGGAAACCGATTCCATTCCGGTACAATATACAAACGCGAAATCGCTTATGCTTGTAATGCCCGCTTCAACAACGAGAGCATTAATTTCAGAATGATTACTGAACGGTGACTGTGAGGACGATGAATATGTTGTCATTTCGCCCGTTCCGCTGATTGTAAGCGTTCCTGTTCCGCTGTCAAATGAATATGTGGCATTTTCTCCGCAAGAGCCTGCTGTAAGTTCAGTGTTTTCAGCAAATGCTGTTAAGCCCGTAAAAGGCAGTGCGCCTGTGGCTATGATTATTGCTAATATAAATGAAACGGCTTTTTTCATTTTAGTCCTCCTCGATATCAAAACTAATTGCACCTTTAGCACCCTTGTAATATGCCGCGACCGTATACTTTTTCTTTCCGTCGTCGCCTGTGGTTTTCTTTATTATAGTTTGGCAATCCGAAATCGGTACTGTTTTCTCATCGCCGTTCTCGCAAAATACCACACAGTAATATCCTTCCAGGTTAATATCTTTTTTTGATTTAACAGTTGTTGGCGCTCCGTCCGGCGGAACAAATATTAGTGAAATATACTTATCATCAAATTCTTCGCCTTCGCTTACTTCGTTTATAATGTCTACAATCTGATGCAGGAAATAGTTGATTTCATCTGCAAAAACCGTAGTAGTTGCAGTCATTGCCATAATAGCAGCAATAGCAGCGATTAAAACCTTTTTGTAATTTATTTTCTTCTTCTCTGTTTTGTTGTTGAAAAGCCTAATAATTTTTTCTGCTTTTTCCCTTTCAAACTCCATAACCTCGTATCCGTTTTCGAGGTCAAAGATAATCTCGGTGCAGTCCTCAATCAGGTCGGTATCCATTTCGTTGCCTTTTTCAAGCTCGGCGTCAACTACTTCGTTTAAAAATTCGATTAATTCACTTTTAAATATTTCATCATTCAACACAATGTTGAGTATGCTTTCGTTAACTTTAACATTCATCATGAATACCTCCCTTCGTAGATTGATAATGTCGGCTCAACTAATTCTTTAATTACTGACCTGAGCCGTTGCGTTCGTTTGGCTACCGCATTCGGTGAAATATCCATCATTTCGGATATTTCCTTTAACGACCTGTTTTCAACATATTTCAGTTGATAGAGCATTAACTCTTGCTCGCTGAGTTTTTCAAGCAGTTTTTCTTTGATTTCGTCGTAGTCGAGTTCGCTTGCCCGCGAATTCTCCTCCTGTGCTGCTACGTCAGTTGCATTTTCGAGCGGAACTGTTCGCATTGCCTGTTTAGTCGCCTTTTTGTTTGCGTTCTTGCAAAGATTGTGCGCCGTTTGATATAAAAAGGCGAGCGGCTTTTCAAATTCTTCACCCTTGAGCATCCGCTTATAATAAACAAGCATTGCTTCCTGCGCAATATCATCTGCTACGGTTTTATCCTCAAGCAGTTTCGTGTAGCAAAACTTGATAAGTTGTGTATTATACTTTTCATACGCTTCGGTTAACAGTGCGTCCGCTTTTTGCTTAACCTGACTCAACAGCATCACCTCCCCACATAACAATTTTTTGCCTTTCACTTGTTAGTGGCTCGAAAATCAAAATATGCCTAAATTTTTTTGATTTATTTTAAATTATAACACAGCAAAAATCCCTAATCAACAAAAGCAACCTTATTATACGCTGTTTTGCAGTGGAGTAATCAGTATTTGATTGCACACTGCCGCTTTGCATATGCGCTCACTTTGCTCCTGCATAACGGTTGTTTGTGCATAGTATTTGCAACAAAATCGGGTGTTGTGCCGCTTGCCCCTTGACTACGGATTGAAAATTATTTATATTATAATTAGGATATTTTTTGTTTTAAGGCGGCGAGGCATATGAAAAGGTTATATAAAAAAACTGTTGCGATAGTTCTCGCAGTAGTTATGGCGTTACCTGTTGTTTTGGCGACGCCTTTTTCTGCTGCGGCTTCTGTCAAGTGGACAGCAGTTGCGTCCTCTGACTTTTCGAGCGTTGAGAATATAACAAACGGCGCCGACTTTACGCCGTCGACATATAACGAGCAAGGCAACGCTATCACCTGGAACGCTAACGAATGGAACGAAAATCCGTCTGTTACAGACGGCGCAGTTTACCTACCCGACGGCTATATGTATATGTCTGGTTACAGCGGCGGATCGGTGCCGATTACAGGTGCGTCGCAGTGGAAACTTGATTTCGGCTTTCGCTTTAAATCTGCCGAAAGCGGCGATGATGAATATTTTAACAGCGATGAATATACATTCCTGAAAATGTACGTTTTCACCGACAAATTCGCAAACCCTGCGCACAAAAACGCCGACTACTGTTACCTTGCACAAAACGCAAACGGTGTTTGCTACTCGTGGCAGGACGACGGTCACAATGCAGGTACGCAGTCGCAGGAAACCTCGATTACCGCAAACAACGGCAAACTTGAAGCGGGCGTGGACTATCACTACGTTGCGGAGTTCACGGGCGACTATTTCAGCGCGTATATCACCGATGACAGCGGCAAGCCTGTTCAGGTTATTGCGCAGTCGAACGACTCAACTTTTATTGCTCGCCTTAACAATATTTCGTCAGAAGCGATAACCGCGTTTAAAATCGGCGACGACGATAACTATTACTTTTATAAAGGACTTGAATACAGGAACATAACGTTCTACACCGGTGAGGAACAGTCCGTTTCTGACGACTGGACTGCGATTGCGTCCTCAGATTTCACCACGCTTGAGAGCGCTGTTACAAACGGGAACCTCGGCAAAGTTGACACCTACAACGACCAGGGCAGCAAAATGGCGTGGGCAACAGGCGTTTACACACAAAACGGTGACGCGTCGCTATCTGATGACGGCACGCTTTATATCCCTGACGGATACCTTTATATGTCAGGTCACAACAGCGGCTCGGTGCCGATAAGCGGACTGTCGAGTTGGAAACTTGATTTTGGCTTCCGCTTCAAGACTTCGGACAGCAGCAGTATTTCGTACTACATGGGCAGCAACTACACATTTTTGAAAATGTATGTGTATACCGACAGATTTGCCGCCCCTGCGCATGCAAACGCGGACTACTGCTATTTTTCGCAAAACGCAAACGGTGTTTGCTACTCGTGGCAGGACGACGGTCACAACGCCGGAAGCCGCTCGCGCTCAACATCTATCACCGCTAATAACGGCAAACTCTCTGTCGGCGTGAACTACCACTATGTTGCAGAGTTTACCGGCAGCACATTTAAGGCGTATATCACAGACGACGGCGGCAACATTGTGCAGAATATTGCCGAAACGAGCGAGTCAACATTCATATCACGCCTTAACAACTGCTCAAGCGACACAATCACAAGCCTTAAAATCGGCGACGACGACAACAAAAACTTTTACAAAGGTCTTGAGTACAGAAACTTTACGTTTTACACAAAAGACAAAAACTCGATTCACTTTGATATGAGCAGGCGCGAAAAACTCTACAAAGGCTCAACAGGATTTCTGTACGGCGAGGCGGAGATTAACGTGCCGTCAATTGACCTGCTTCAGGGACTTCAGCCTGATACAATGGTGCAAAAGGCGTATGCCGGCAAGCAGCACCCCACAGGCGACGCTGTAAGGACAGGTTCTGCCCTGCTGAGCGCAGGCGCAAAGGATATGCAGATTTACCTGCAGGACCACTACCTTGAGTGGCCGTATGACGCGCCGTACAAAGACGGCGAAATCGACCTTGACGGCTATCAGAAAACTGTTGAGGAAATACTGTACGCTATGATTTGCGACGACGCTGAACAAGGCGACGAGGGTGCGTTCCTCGGCAGCGACGGCAAGTACCACGTGCTCAACAGCACGGCTGAAAATTACAGTTATGTACTGTTCAACGAGCCTGACCAGATTTGGTACGGCGGCAACCTTGAAGGACTTGAGAGGGCGTGGAAAAAGATTTATGACGCTGTTCACGCAATCGACCCTGACGCGCGCTGTGCAGGCCCGAACTTTTCCGTATTCAACGCAGACAGTTACAACTCTTTTTTAGAATACTGTTATAACAATAACTGCCTGCCCGAGATTATATCGTGGCACGAACTCGGCGACGGCTCGATTATACATTTTTATAACAATTACGACAGCGTAAAGAGCATGCAAAAAACATACTACACAGACGCCTACGCTGCAAAAACAGGCAGAAATTATCAGCCTGAACTGCTTGTCAACGAGTACGCCCGCCACTTTGTTAAGTGGCTTGCAATGTTTGAAGATAAAAATATGAGCGGCTGTATGGCTTACTGGGCAATGTCTAACACGCTCAACGAAATGGCGGCTGACCAGAACTCGCCGTCATCGACCTGGTGGGTATACCACTGGTACGCGCAGATGACAGGCAAGCAATGTCCGCTTGTGTCGCCCGGTTTTGCCAAAACCCGTTTTTACGGACTAACAACTTATGATGAAGATATCAACACAGCGTATGTCCTTTTTGGCGGCGGCAACAACGGCACAATGGGCGAAACGGTAAACCTTGACAAACTCAACTTTACGAACCTAAAAAACAACAATGGTGCAGTTAATGTTAAAGTTTACGCAGTCAGTTTTTCAGGTCAACTCGGCGCAAACTACAAGCCCGAGGTTGTGTATGACGGCACAATGCGCACCGAGGATAACTCGCTTGAAATTACGGTGCAGAACACCGACGAAATGCAGGCATATTTTGCAGTTGTGACAAAGCCTGACGACGGTGTGACCGCAGGTGAAAACGAGCCGCTGAGTTACCCTGTGCAGAGTTATGAAGCGGAGGACGCAAAACTCCTTGGCGGCGCAACCGCATATCCAAAGACAGGCTGGACTTCTTTTGCCACAAGCGGCAGAGCAGATGTTGGCAACGTCAACAATAACGGCGACGGCGTTAAGTTTACGGTTGATGTTCCTGAGGACGGCAAGTATAAAGCCTCACTTTTCTACTCAATGCAGGCTCCGTACGTTGACCCGCAGTCGCTTGAACCTGACGCAAACGGACAAAACAGGGGTATTGGCAAGGCGCTGCCGTACGGCGTATGGCTTGATTCACAGCGGCTTGACGATATCAGCCTTGAGTCAACAGTTGTATGGGCGTACAAAAATCACTGTGATATTGAGATTTATCTCACCGCAGGTACGCACACGCTGACATTTGAGCATATCAACGGCGATGAGGGCAGCAAGGGCAATCTGCAACTTGTTGCGGCGCTTGACAAACTTGACCTTAGCAAAATTAAAGGCGATGAAAACGATTTTGAAATCAGCCTTAGCGAGATGAAAAGTTTTAAGGAAAACGGCGGCTACCGTGTAACCGCTATCGCCCCTGCCGAGGGTTATTACACCGTCAGCGCAAGCGGCAGTTTTGAACTCAAAAAGCAGTGCGTTGACTATGCTGCGGACGCGAAATCGTTCTCGACCTGCAGCGTTTACGACACGCCTGTGGGCAAAACAGTTTTCCTTGCAAAAGGTGCAAACACGCTGTTTGTTGAGGGTACTGTATCGACGCTGACATTTACATACCAGGGCGATACTACGGCAGAACAGTCAACGGTTATTAACAGTTCCGACATCACCCTTGTCGGCGATAATCCAAAACTTAAATCAAGCGCTTACGCTGACAGCGGCAACGTTATCACCGACCTCGGAATAGGTCAGAGCCCTGCAGAGGGCGACAAGGCGACAGATAACTATGCGGTGTTCTGCGTGAACGTGCCGAGTAGCGGAGTGTATAATTTTTCTATTCGGTATTCAAACGATGAGCCTGCGCCGATTATGCAAAAAGAGGACGGCTCAACGTACATTCACCCGTACAATATTGACCTTGTTGAGCGATACGCACAAATCAGCGTTAACGGCGCAGAGCCTGAAACCGTATACTTTAAAAACACACTCAGTTGGGATACATTCAGGACTGTTAACGTTCAGTTTGAACTCAGGCAGGGCAAAAACACGGTTAAGATTTATAACGACAATTCGTATCAGTTCAGCAATCTTGTTAACTCAACTGCGCCTGAAATTGACAAAATCACCGTTTCAAGGCTGACCTCAAACGGTGAAAAAGCAGAGCGTGCGGAGTATTCTGTTGACGACAGCGCGCTCAAAGCGGCTATCGCCGCGGCGCAGCGCTATGTGTCCGACGAGTACGGATTTGAAAACACCTCCGCACTTGAAGCGCTGATTGAAAAATACAAAAACTATTCTGCAAACACCAACACGCAGGAGCAGATTGACGCCGCAACCTGTGAAATTCTGACGGCAATCACAGACTTAAAGCCGTATCTTAACCTGACCGTTAAGGCGGAAAACGGAACGGCTGACGTGGACGTGATATCGCAGTCATCAAGCGACGGCAAGTATAATGTGCTGTTCGG
>ONXZ01000107.1:0-2376 GCA_900321905.1 uncultured Eubacteriales bacterium | reverse complement strand
AGCGGAGAAACCGTTTACTTCAAATTCCTCGGCTGGTACGAAACCACGAGCAACCGCATTTTCTCACGCGACAGCACATACACGTTCAAACTTACGGCTAACACCGACATCACGGCAAAATTTGTGACGAATGATTCCGCAAGCATTTACTTTATGAACGACAGCGGCTACATTGCAGGAATTGCAACCAAAACCGCAACCGATTGGCAGGCGGTAAGCGACATTGCGGATATGCTGCCAAAGGTTCCGTACAAATACGGCGGCGCAAACGGCAGGTGGGATTACGACAGTTCCGAAGTGCTTTCCGACTTGCGCGGCGGCACAGACGTTACCGTTCTTGCCGCTTATGACGAAACGCAGACAGATATGCCCGAAATCCCTGTTCCGACAGGAACTGCGCCTGAACTTACGCTCAGTTATACCCTTGATACGCAAAACAGCGTGGGTACGTTTGTTATGGCGGCAGGCATACCGCAAAACTGCAGGGTTGAGTCGGTCGGTATAGCGGTTTATTACCAAAAGCCGAGCACATTTAATCCGACAGAATTCTGCCTTACAAACAGCAACAAACTCACCGCGTCAAAGTTTGAAGCGTCGAGCGAAAGCAACTACTATGTGCTTGATATCACAAAACTCACCTCGCGTTACAACTGGGCTGTGCGCGGCTATGTGACGTATTACGACGCGTCAGATAATCTCAAAATCGCATACACAAACCAAATTAACCTGATTAACCGCGAGCAGGTATAAAAACAACAAACACCGCAGTCCACGACGACTGCGGTGTTTTAATTATAACTCCATACTCATCAGGGTGAGTTCGGTTCTTTTTTACGCTCAAATCACGGCGTTAAAACCTGTCAGCAAACGCCTTTAACTCGTCTGCAGATACAGAGCCGTTGAGCAGTCTGCCCTCTGTAATCTCAGCGCCCGGTGCGCTCTCCTGCAGGCTGTTCACCGCCTTACCGAAACCGCTGCCGCCCGAGGTTGCAAAAAGGACAACTTTTTTGCCGCTGAAATCATATGCTTCAAGAAAACTGTTGATAATTGTAGGCGCAACGTACCACCAAATCGGAAAGCCTACAAAAATCACGTCATAATCGGCAATGTTTGCGTTTGTATCCGCTAGGGCAGGCTTAATGCCCTTTTTCATCTCCTTGCTGCTGCGTGAAAGCGGATTCATCCAGTTGAGGTCTGATTTTGTATATGCCTTTTCAGGCTTGATTTCATAAAGGTCAAGGCCTGCCGCCTCTGCGAGCGCCTTTGCCTTGGCTGCAGTTGTGCCGCTTGCTGAAAAATATGCTACTAATTTTTTACTCATAGTTATTCCTCCCAAATTATTTAAGATTGTTATAATCGTTTTCGTTAACAGGTTCAAGCCACTCGTTGCTTGCGTCTTCGCCCTCAATTTCAACTGCAAGGTGCGCAAACCACGAATCAGGCGCTGCGCCGTGCCAGTGCTTGACCTCTGCAGGAATGTTAATTACCGTGCCTTCTGTAAGTTCAACGGCAGGCTTGCCCCACTCCTGATAGTATCCCCTGCCGCCAATACAAATTAACATCTGTCCGCCGCCGCTTTTGGCGTGGTGGATATGCCAGTTGTTGCGGCAACCCGGCTCAAAGGTAACGTTATAAATCGGCACCTGCTCTGTTGACACAGGCGCAAGATAACTCTGACCTGAGAAAAATTCGCCGTACGGATTAGGCTCGCCGATGGGGAACATAATCTCGCTTTGAAATCTGTCCTTATCTGTCTGCACTTCGCTGTCATCTGCCCAAACCTCTTTTGCAAGGCGGAACACCGCCCAGCCCTTCGGCCAGCCTGTATACATAGTGCAGTGAGTAATTATAGCGGCAATCTCATTTTTTGTGACGCCGTTATTTTTTGCGTTTTCAAGGTGATATTTGAGCGAACTGTCTGTAATGCCGCTCGCCATAAGCGAAACCACGGTGATAATACACTTTGTCTTGACGTCAAGCGCAGGTTCGTTCCAAACCTCGCCAAACAGAACGTCGTCGTTCAGGTGTGCAAAACCCGGAGCAAAATCGCCAAGTTGCTCCCTGCCCGCTGTCTGTACAATTTTTTTACTCATTTTATTTTACCTCCTTAGGCGTAGAAAGACTAATCTTTTGGTCGCCTGTTGACCAAACGTGTTTTTTATCGGCGTCTGCCGGTTTGTTTTGCGCCATAACGCCTGCGAGTGCGTGCGGTACATACGGCTCCTCAAGATAATCGATTTCCGACTCTGCAAGTTCAAGGTCAACCGCCTTTGCGGCGCCTTCGATATGGTGCATTTTTGTTGCGCCGACAACAGGCGCAGTAGCGTGTGTAAGCAGCCACGCAAGCGAAATTTCTGTCATTGAAACGCCGTGCTT
>ONXZ01000228.1 GCA_900321905.1 uncultured Eubacteriales bacterium | reverse complement strand
AGCGAGGATACCTAAAATCGGCTCGCACATAACGCGCAGTATCACTGCAATCAACCAAAAAATCAGAAAGAGTGTTTATAAAAACACATTTTTTGAAGATTTGGGTTTCAGATACTACGGTCCTATTGACGGCCATAATCTTGAAGATTTGATTGACGCGCTCACCGTCGCAAAGGCGCACAGCCACGCTGTGCTTATCCATATCAATACAGTTAAGGGCAAAGGCTACGAGTTTGCGGAAAAAGACCCGTCGCTGTTTCACGGTATCGGCAAATTTAATATTGAAACTGGCGAACCACTAAGTAGCGGCGACACATTTTCATCAGTTTTCGGTAAGTCGCTTATCGGATTTGCTGACAAGGATTCCCGCATATGCGCCGTTACAGCCGCGATGGCGACAGGCACAGGACTTGTTGAATTTTCAAAAAAGTATCCAAACAGATTCTTTGATGTCGGTATTGCGGAGCAGCACGCTGTGACATTCTCCGCAGGTCTTGCGCGCAACGGTATGGTGCCGTTCTTTGCGGTATATTCTACATTCCTTCAGCGTTCTTACGACCAACTTGTACACGATGTTGCAATGCAGAACCTTAAGGCGATTTTCTGCATTGACCGTGCAGGTTTTGTCGGCGAGGACGGCGAAAGTCATCAGGGTATTTATGATACTGCATTTCTGATGTCAATACCAAATCTTACCGTTTATTCTCCTACATACTTTGATGAACTCTCGTCAATGATGTATCAGGCGATTTATAAGGAAAACGGCGCGGTTGCTATACGCTACCCACGCGGCAAAGAGTGCGAAAAACCGCAGGACTATGAATATAACAAAGAGCCGTTTAGCATTTTTGGCGATACAAACGGCACAAGTTGTATTGTCACATACGGCAGGGAATTTTGCAGGTGTTATGAAGCGCTGCAAAGTCTTGAAAACACTTTTGTTGTCAAATTAAATCGCATTAAACCGATTGATTTGTCTGTGTTTGAACACATGAAAGACGTTAAAGACGTTTTCTTCTTTGAGGAGGGCATTAAGTCCGGCGGTGCTGGCGAGCATTTTGCTGCACTGATGAATCAAAATGGCGTTACTGCAACTATGCACCACTACGCTGTAGAGGACGGTTTTGTTAAACAGGCGCCGGTTGAATCGCAAGTTAAAAAATACCGCCTTGATACCGAATCAATTATTAACGAGGTAAATTCAGTTGAGTAAAAAGAAAAGGCTTGATATTGCCGTTTTTGAGGCTGGCTACACCGAATCACGCGAAAAGGCAAAGGCAGTCATAATGGCTGGTCAGGTTTATGTAAATAATCAAAAAGTGCTTAAAGCTGGCACTGAAATAAAACCTGACGACAAGATTGAAGTTCGCGGTGTTTCCCATAACACTCGAGGGCAAAACCTGTATGGACGTCGGCGCGTCAACAGGCGGCTTTACCGACTGTATGTTGCAAAACGGCGCAGTCAAAGTTTACGCCATCGACGTTGGTTACGGTCAGTTTGCGTGGAAACTTCGCATTGACGAGCGCGTTGTAAATCTTGAACGCACAAACTTCCGCTACTGCACAAGGGAGCAAGTGCCTGACGAAATTGATTTTGCAAGCGTTGACGTTTCGTTCATTTCGCTTTATCACATTTTGCCTGTGCTTAATGCGCTTCTTGCACAGAACGGACAGGCTGTATGCCTTATCAAACCGCAGTTTGAAGCAGGTGCTGACAAAGTCGGCAAAAACGGCGTTGTCCGTGATAAAAACGTTCACCTTGAAGTGGTCGACAAGGTTATAGGTCTTGCAACTGACAACGGTTTTGATGTTCTCGGTCTCTCATTTTCTCCGATAAAAGGACCTGAGGGCAATATTGAATACCTGATTTATCTTGCAAAATCTGAAAATCCTACTGTATCAGACAGCGTAAATGCTGAAGAAATAATCAATCTTTCACACACGGAGCTTGATAAAAAATGAAGATAGCAGTGTTTCCAAATATGAATAACGACGGCGTTAAGGAACTCTATTCCGAGATTGTTACAACGCTTGAATCGTTTGGCGCAGAGGTTGTCGGTCCTCAAAGCGAGGATTACGATATAGCTCTTGCGGTAGGCGGCGACGGCACAACGCTCAGCGTTGCAAAAAACGCGTCTTTCAAAAACAAACTGACCCTCGGTATCAATGCCGGCAGGCTCGGTTTTACAAGCGGTCTTGAAAAAAATGAACTCTCACTGCTGAAAAACGTAGTTGACGGCGATTATATCATAGAAGAACGTATGATGATTAAAGCCACTGTCGTTAAGGACGGCAAAGTTATCGGCGAACATCATTGCCTTAACGACGCTGTAATTTCACGCGGCGACATCGCAAGACTGATTGACATTAATCTTTTTTGCGAGGGCAGGGCAGTTACCGATATGCGAGCAGACGGAATTATCGTATCCACGCCGACAGGCTCAACTGCGTACTCAATGGCGGCAGGCGGACCTGTTGTCAGCCCCGATAACTCCTGCTTTATTGTCACGCCGATTTGCCCTCATTCGCTGATGAACCGCAGTATCGTGTTTTCTTCCGATAAAGAACTTATGCTCACTGTCGGCAATGATAAAAACGGCAATGTATATCTTTCTGTTGACGGCGAATCGTCTATCCCAATTGATTCTGATACGCAGGTAATTATTTCACAGTCAGAATACACGGCAAAACTTATCAAACTTAAACCTGAAAACTTTTATGAAATTCTAAATAAAAAAATAATCGAAAGGCGATAACCATAATGAAAAAACGCAGACAGGCAAAAATTCTCGAAATAATCACTTCCCAGGAAATCGAAACTCAGGAGGAACTTCAGGAACTTTTAAATGTATTTGGCTTTGAGGTCACACAGGCTACTATCTCGCGTGATATCAAAGAACTTCGTCTTGTCAAAGAACTTTCAAGCGAGGGCAGATACTTTTATTCTACAGGCAAAAAGAATACTCAAAACATCAACAGACGTGCAGGCGGTATTTTTAACGAATCAATTATTAAAATAGACTACGCGCTCAACACGGTTGTTATAAAGTGCTTTGCAGGTATGGCAAACGCTGCCTGCGCGGCTATTGACTCAATGGAACTCAAGGAAGTTCTCGGCTCAATTGCCGGCGACGATACAATTTTTATTCTCTGCACAAGCGAGGAAAATGCAAGAGAATTTACACAAAAACTGAGGAATATGCTAAATGCTTACTAATCTGAAAATTGAAAACATCGCCGTTATTGAGAAAGCGGAATGTCCTGACGGGTGAAACCGGTGCAGGTAAGTCCATACTTGTTGACTCAATTAACGCGGTACTCGGTCAGCGCACGTCAAAAGAACTTGTGCGCCACGGTGCAGATAACGCTTCAGTGTCGGCTGTTTTTGAAAATGTTGACAGCGCTGTTATGCAAAAAGCCGCAGAACTCGGACTTGCGTTTGACGATGATGATTCGCTTATTATCACACGGCGGATTTCAGCGCAGGGCAAGTCTAACTGCCGTGTAAACGGTACCCCCTGCACGCTCACAATGGTCAGGGAACTCGGCTCAATGCTTGTTAATATTCACGGTCAGCACGATTCACAGCAACTGTTAAACCCCGATTTTCACTGCAGTATTCTCGATTTAACAGGCGATAACAGTGATTATTTAAGTGAATATCAGTCTGCGTTTAAAAAACTTGTAGCAATCAGAAAACGGCTTAAAGTGCTTACTTCTGACGCTGATACTAAGGACAGACGGCTCGAAATTCTTGATTACCAAATCAAGGAACTGACTGACGCCGATATCAAAGTCGGTGAAAAAGATGAACTCACAGCAAGGCGCAATCTTGTTATGAATTCGCAGTCAATAGCAAACGCAATGCAGGAAGTTCTCGGCGCTGTTAACGGCGATGACGAAAATGCAGGTGTTCAGGGCGTTACGGCAACACTGCTACAAACGGTTTCCGATATATCAAACGTTGACAGCAAAAGTAAAGCGCTTTATGATTTGCTTGATATGCTGTCAGATAATATTGAGCGCGTTAAGGACGCCGCAAATGAGCGCCTTGCTGAACTCGATTTTTCAGAAAACGAACTTGAAAAAATTGAGGAACGTCTTGACATTCTTTATCGCCTGGGCACAAAGTACGGCGAAACAGAGGAGGAAATGCTCTCCTTCCTTGAAAATGCCGAAAACGAGCGTAACTCAATAGTCAATTCAGACGAAGAACTTGAAAAACTCAACGGCGAATACGACTCGGCGTACGACGATACCGTCAAAGCCGCCGAAGCGCTTTGCAAATACCGCAGAACTCTTGCCGATAAACTTGAAAAAGACGTTTGCGAGCAACTTGCATTTCTCGATATGCCGAAAATCAAGTTTGTTGTAAATATTGAAAGGGGCAAACTTTCGTCAAACGGATTTGACAGCGTTGAGTTCCTTATCTCTACAAACCCTGGCGAGCCGCCAAAGCCGCTTGCCAAGATTGCTTCAGGCGGCGAACTGTCGCGTATTATGCTTGCTATCAAAAATATCATCGCTAAAAATGAGAGCGTCGAAACCCTGATTTTTGACGAGATTGATACAGGCGTAAGCGGCGCAACAAGCCGCAAAATCGGCTACAAACTAAAGTCTGTAAGCGAGCACACGCAGGTAATCTGCGTTACACATTCCGCTCAGATTGCCTCTGTTGCAGACACGCACTTGCTGATTTCTAAAGATTATCGAAACGGCAGGACTTACACATCGGTCAGCCGTCTTGATTACGAACAGCGCAAGGCTGAACTTGCCAGAATTATGGGCGGCCTTGAGATTACAGACTCGCTTTTGCAGTCGGCTGAAGAACTGCTAAACAATAATTAAACCAAACTTTGGAGGAAATAAAAATGGGAGTTTATGAAGAACTGATTGAAAGAGGACTTATTGCACAGGTCACAAATGAGGAAGAAATCCGCGAGATGGTTAACGCAGGTAAAGCAAGATTTTACATCGGCTTTGACTGTACTGCCGACAGCCTTACCGCAGGCCATTTTATGGCGCTTACTCTTATGAAACGTCTGCAGATGGCAGGCAACCAGCCTATCGCTCTCATCGGCGGCGGCACAACTATGATTGGCGACCCGTCAGGCAGAACTGATATGCGTAAAATGCTCACTCGTGAGGATATCGACCATAACGCAGAGTGCTTCAGAAAGCAGATGGAACGCTTTATCGAATTCGGCGAGGGTAAGGCACAGATGGTTAACAATGCTGACTGGCTGCTCGACCTCAACTATGTTGAAATGCTTCGCGAAGTCGGCACTTGCTTCTCCGTTAACAATATGCTGCGCGCTGAGTGCTATAAGCAGAGAATGGAAAAAGGTCTGTCATTCTTTGAGTTTAACTATATGATTATGCAGAGTTACGACTTCTACTATCTGTTCAAAAACTACGACTGCAATATGCAGTTCGGCGGCGACGACCAGTGGAGCAATATGCTCGGCGGTACGGAACTTATCCGCAAGAAACTCGGCAAAGACGCTCACGCAATGACAATTACACTTCTCACCGACTCAAACGGCAAGAAGATGGGCAAAACTGCGGGCAACGCTGTATGGCTTGACGCTGAAAAAACAAGCCCATACGATTTCTATCAGTATTGGCGTAACGTTGAGGACGCTGATGTTCTCAAGTGCATCCGTATGCTGACATTCCTGCCGCTTGACGAGATTAACAAGATGGATTCATGGGAAGGCAGTCAACTCAATCAGGCAAAAGAAATTCTTGCGTTTGAACTCACAAAAATGGTTCACGGCGAGGAGGAAGCACTCAAAGCACAGACCGCTGCAAGAGCGCTCTTTGCAGGCGGCAGCGACGACTCAAATATGCCGCAGACAACAGTTGATGACTCCGACCTTGA
>ONXZ01000073.1 GCA_900321905.1 uncultured Eubacteriales bacterium | reverse complement strand
CTCTTGCGGCAAAAGGAATTGACGTTGACCCGACAAGTGCAGTTCATCCCACATTTCTTTATGAAAGCGTGTGGTGCCTTCTCAGTTTTTTGATTTTGCATATTGTAGTTACAAAATTCCGCAAATTCAAGGGCGAAATATTTATGCTCTACGGTGTATTGTACGGTATGGAGAGAATGATTGTTGAGGGTATGCGCACAGATTCGCTTTATATCGGCTCAACTAATATTCGTGTGTCACAGCTTCTCTCAGCGATTATTGTTGTGGTTGCACTTTCGTTTTTCGTGTATTTTATGGCACGGTATAAGAAGGGCACCTTGCCTGCTAAAATGATACCTGACAAACCAAATCAGGTGGTTTATGCCGACACAGACGGTTACTCGTCAATCACAGTGGGTATTGACGATGATGAATATAAGGAAATGGTTGATAAAAAGGAGAGTAAAAATGCAAATAATTGACGGTAAAGCCGTATCAAAAGCGGTTAAAGAAAGTGTTAAAGCAGAGTGCGAGGAACTCAAGGCAAAAGGCGTTACACCAGGTCTTGCAGTTATTCTTGTAGGCGATGATTCCGCATCGCAGGTTTATGTTCGCAACAAGGAAAAGGCTTGCGAGGAGTGCGGTTTTTACAGCGAAAAATACGCTATCCCTGCCGACACAACGCAAAAAGAACTCAACGCACTTGTTGACAAACTTAACAAAGACCCGAAAATTAACGGAATTCTTTGCCAACTTCCTTTGCCGTCGCATCTTGACGACAAAGAGGTTATTAACCGCATAGACCCTATTAAAGATGTTGACGCTTTTCACCCTGTCAATGTCGGCGCAATTATGATTGGCGACTATAACTTCCTTCCATGCACACCTGCAGGAGTTATGGAACTTATCCACTCAACAGGTGTTGATGTCAGCGGCAAAAAGGCTGTTGTAATGGGCAGAAGCAACATTGTTGGCAAACCTATGGCAATGCTTCTTCTTCACGAAAACGCAACAGTTGAGATTACTCATTCGAGAACTCAGAATCTTAGCGAAATCACAAGCGGAGCCGACATTCTCATCGCTGCTATCGGTAAGGCTAAGTTTGTCAAATCCGATATGGTCAAAGAAGGCGCAGTCGTTATCGACGTCGGTATGGACAGAGATGAAAACGGCAAACTCTGCGGCGACGTAGATTTTGAAGATGTCAAAGATAAATGCTCTTACATAACACCTGTACCCGGTGGTGTAGGACCGATGACTATCGCAATGCTTATGAAAAATACGCTCACTGCCGCAAAAATTCAAAACGGTATCAAATAAAATGATTGGAAAAATAATTCTTTTAATAATTCTGGTATTCCTCAACGCAGTATTCGCAAGCGCAGAAATTGCTGTAATCTCTATGAACGACGCAAGGCTGCGGCAACTTACGTCTGAGGGCAATAAAAAGGCTGTAAAACTCTCAAAACTTACAGATCAACCCTCGCGTTTTCTCGCAACAATCCAGGTAGCAATAACGCTTGCGGGACTTCTCTCAAGCGCTTTTGCGGCAGATAGTTTTGCAGCACCCGTTGTTGACGCTTTACTTCGTGCGGGAGTTAGCGTTTCTGAGAGGGTGCTGAGTTCGGTAACTCTTGTAGTCATCACGCTTATACTTGCCTATTTCAACCTCGTTTTCGGCGAACTTGTGCCAAAGCGAATTGCAATGAAACGCGCTGAAAAAATGGCTCTCGGTATGAGCGGTATGCTCTATGGCGTTTCGGTTGTGTTCAAGCCGATTGTATGGGTGCTTACTGCGTCCACTAACCTCGTGCTGCGTATTTTCGGCATAAATCCCGATGAAAACGATGAAAAAATTACGGAGGAGGAAATCCGTATGCTTTTATCACAGGGTAGCGAGCAGGGGACTATCAAAGATTATGAAAACGAGATTATTCAAAACGTCTTTGATTTTAACGACACAACCATTGAGCAAATCTGCACTCACCGCCGTGATGTTGATATACTCGACAGTTCTGATACGGTTGACGAGTGGAACAGAATAATCAACGAAACTCGCCACAGTTTTTATCCGCTTGTGCGCGATAATAATGAGAACATTATTGGTATTCTCGACACTAAAGACTACTTCCGTCTTAACAAAAAAACAAAGCGCAACATCATCGCAACAGCGGTTGACGAGCCTGTTTTTGTGCCTGAGGGTATGAGCGCGTACAGACTGTTTAAGCAGATGAAAAGCAGCCGCAAATACTTTGCCGTTATTGTTGATGAATACGGTGGATTTGAGGGCGTTATCACCCTTCACGACCTTATGGAAGCGCTTGTCGGCGATATGCACGATATTGACGAGGGCAAAGTTACAAACGATATCCAGCCTCTCACGGAGGACAGTTGGCGCATTAAAGGCAGCGCCGATATTGAAGAAGTATCGCACACCCTCGGCGTTGATTTGATGAATGAGGATATGTACGACACCTTTAACGGTTATGTTTGCGACGCTCTGCAGCGTGTGCCGAACGACGGCGAAATACTCGCCTTTGATACTGACGATTTAACTATTTCAGTCCGCTCAGTCAAAAACCATATGGTGCAGTACGCTATTGTTACAAAAAAATAAAAAGCAGGATGTCTTTCAAATGTTAGACATCCAATTTTTTTGTAACCAAAACGAATATTTTTTGTTGTATATATTAGGAGGATAAAAAATGCTGATACTAGATTTATCTCTTAGTGATGATGGCGACAAAAGTAAATTTGATATTGTTTATTATGAGTACCGTGAAAGAATGTTTTTTGCCGCATTTGATATAGTTAAAAATAAAGAGGACGCTGAGGACGCTGTGCATAACGCCTTTATCGGCATAGTAAACAATATGAACTCTATTGACGACCCGTTTTCTAAACGCACCTTGTCATATGTTATAAAAGCGGCTAAAAATGCAGCAATCAATATTTATAACAAAAACAATAAAATAGAAACTGTTGAATATAACGACGATATTAATATATCCGACAACGATTTTTTCGACTCAATAATCAATAAGCAAAAACTTGACGAAACCGTTGATGCAATAAGTAACTTAACGGATACTTACAAACTGCCCCTGTATTATTATTTTGTCTGCGATATGAAAATCAAGGATATTGCAACACTGCTTGGACTTAGCACTTCAGCAGTAAAGGTACGCATACACAGAGGCAAAAAAGAACTTCTCAGGATTGTTGGAGGTGACAGCGATGACTAATAGGGAACTGTTTGTTCAGGCGTTTCTTAAGGCCGATGAGCGCGAAATGGCAAAATATCAGAATAAATCGGACTTTAGCCATGATTTTTCAGAGACGTTTGAAAATAAAATGAATAAGTTAAGCGCAAAACATAACCGGCTCAGTATTCGCACAAGGCGCAGTATTTCAAAAGCGCTGCTTGCGGCAACTATTGCAACCGCCGTGCTTTTTACGGGAATAATGAGCGTTTCCGCAACAAGGGAAAAGGTTGTTGAATTTGTTGAAAATATATTATACGCACACATCACCGTTCAAGGCAATTCAGCCTGGGGCGAGCACGATGGCAAATGGTACTATAAAACCTGGACGGGCGAGGAAATTTCACCCGAAATTAAGGTGTGGTTAAACGACAGATACAAAGAAAACGGAAAATGGGTAACTGTCAGAAAAGACCTTGTTGAAGGGCTTGACTATGAACTCAGTTTCGGCAATAACCGCGATATGGGGTACTGCCGCGTAGTTATAAAAGGCATAGGCGCCTACCGTGATATTGATATTGTCGAAAAAGCAGACAAGACCTCCTACGAGGGTATACCCGACAAAGATTATAACCGTATTGCGAATACTGATAATACTAAAGGTCCGATTTTTGTAATAAGACCGCTCGGCACAACTCTTGACACTCTCACACCTAATAATAATTCCATTGATGTTACCTGGAAACGTCAGGCGAAAAAGATGTCCGTAAAGCACATAACAGGTTATCAGATTCAATTTTCAACAAGTAAAGACTTTGACGATAACTCAATTGACACCGTAACTCTCAAAGGATATCAGAATACAGCCACAACACTCGAAAACCTCAAAGATAATCAAACATACTATGTAAGAATAAGAACATATTTTGAGTGTGTTGACGGGTTTAAGGCATATTCAACGTGGAGTGAACCGATGACTGTTAACACTAAGAAATAATAAAATTTAAGTATGGAGATGGTATTTATGAAAAAATGTTTATCATTATTTTTAGCCATTGTTATGTTAATCTGCTCATCAACTGTATTTTGCGTTAACGCTTATGCCAAAACTGCTGAGGAGTATACAATCATTTCAAAGGCCTCGGATTTTGAAAAAATCAAGAAGAATCCAAACGGTGTATTCTACATCACAAAGGACATCGACTTTTCGTCTTATACGCTTTACAAGTCCGAAGAGGATGTGATGGGATTATTTAAAGGCACTATTGAGGGTAACGGTCATACCATTAAGAATTACAAGGGTGTATCTATATTTGGTTATAATAACTACGGCACTATTCGCAATATCATTTTTGAAGATTGTGATATCGTAGATTTTGATTATACCGGCGTTGTTGTATGCTTCAACCTCGGAGTTATTGATAACATCGTTATGAACAACTGCAATTCAACTCTTGCATATAATAATGGGCAGGATAACTGGAACGGAGACGCTTCATGGCGTGAGTTTACTTATGACAGCGGTATCATCCGTTACTGCGTATCAAATAACTGTACAGAGCCTATGTTATGGTGTAATATGGGCACGATGATAGGCTGTATTAATAACTCCGATATCAGACACGAAAAATATGATTACTACCCGGTCGGCGGTCTTTCAAGTATCGGCGGCGGAACATTTATTGACTGTGTAAATAACGGTGACATTCATACAGGCAAACCAACTGCAGGCGGAATATTCGGCGGTTATGGTTCGGCTCATTTAATAAGATGTACTAATAACGGTTCTGTCACTTCTGAAAGCAAAATTGCCTGCGGTATGGGCAGCGGTTATGATGTTGTTGCTAAAGACTGCGTTAATAACGGCGAAATTACAGGCAGCACTGCCTACGGTATTGCGGCTAACGGACAAATCGAAACGAGCGTTAACACGGGTAAAATCACCGCAACAGGCGAAGGCAAAACGGCGTTTGCAATAAAAGACAGTGATGACAGTATTGCAGAAGAACACGTCGTTTATGAAGATCAGAGAGACCCTGCATACGTTACGGATTCGTATTATCTTGAAGGAACTGGTGAAGGCTGCGTCGGCACAACTCCACTCACTGCAGTCGAACTTACAAACAGTTCAAATTTCAATAACTTTAATTTCAAAAAGGTGTGGCAGATTAAAGATAATACCCCATATCTTCAGGCTAATAACGCAAAGACAATAGGTATTGCAGTCAAAAAACTTCCTAAAAAGACAACGGGATATCAATACGGCACTTACCACGAGTACTTTTATCAAGGCGATTGCTTAGATACTACGGGAATGGAACTCGTTGCCTTTGACAGCCACGGCAATCAGTTTAAACCTGAGTATTACCACATCAATAATTACGATATATGGGATCCGGGTACGTACAGAATCGAAGTCTATTACGATAATTTTTCGGCGTATTTCAATGTAAAAACGATTGTAAAACCGGGCAAGGTTACAGGTCTGAAAGCGTCAAAAATTGCAAAAACTTCAGTTACTCTAACCTGGAAAAAGTCAAAAAGTGCTATGGGCTATGAGGTGCAGCGTTACTACGCAGGCAGATGGCAAAGCTGGAAACACGAAAAGAACGCCAGCAAGAACAAAGCTGTGATTAAAAAACTTAAAAAAGGTAAGTCATATAAATTCCGTGTTGTAGCTTACCGCACTGTAAAAGGCAAAAAATATTACGGCGAAACAAGCAAAGCATTAAAAGTAAAAACAAAAAAATAAATAAATCGGGCAGATTTTCTGTGTTACAGGTTTTGACCGGTAATTAATTGACAAAAAAACAAGCATAATGTAATTAATTTGAGGTGATTATTATGAAAAAAAGAATTTTAAGTATTATACTAATCGTTATATCGCTGTTTACACTTGTGTTTCCTGTGTCGGCGTATGCAGGTACTGCGATGGAAGAACCTGATTATGTTTATACAAAAATAGAGATTCAAGGTAAGGATGCTTGGGGTAACTATAGTGGCGGTTGGTACTATAAGACGTGGACAGGCAAGGCGACAACTCCTAAAGTTAATATTTGGGAAAAATATGGCAAAAAAATTGACGGCGAATGGATATATGAAAAAAAGAATCTTGTTGAGAAAACTGATTATGTAAAATCGTTTGGAAATAACCGCGATATGGGATATTGCCGACTTTATGTTGCAGGTCAGGGTGATTATAGTGATGTTGATATTGTCAAAGCCGCTGAAGACTCAAAGACTGACTGGTTAGAATCTATCACACAGGAACAGTATCTTTCGATTTTGCGCTATGGTTACGATAAAGGTCCGATATTTGTAATTAGACCTTTGGGTACGAAGTTGAACAAGGTCAAAGGTCAGAAGAAGGCAGTTAAAGTAACTTGGAAAAAGCAGGCAAAAAAGATGTCCGTAAAACGCATTACAGGTTATCAAATACAGTTTTCAACGAGAAAAGACTTTAAGGGCAATACAAAAACCGTAACTGTTAAGGGTTACAAAAATACTGCAAAGACGGTTAAAAAACTCAAAGCAAAGAAAAAGTACTATGTTCGTGTAAGAACGTATTTCCAATGCAAGGACGGCTT
>ONXZ01000032.1 GCA_900321905.1 uncultured Eubacteriales bacterium | reverse complement strand
AGGATACCAGAACGGCGGCAACGTACCGCTTTGCGGCATATGCCTTATCGAGCAGGCACCGCACAATAGTATTGAGAAAATTGAGCCGAGTGACTGCCTGACGCGCATTATGGCTCAGGTTTACAGACCGTTTGACACAGGCGCTGTTGTCAAAACACTCGGTATGCTCGATTTACTTTTGAAGGACGTTCCGGTTTATTTGCTTAAATGTAATATGGAGGAGGGCGCTGTCAAATGCTCGTTTGAAGCAATGACAGGGTTTGACTTTGACGAAAGGAAGAGGAAAAGTGAAGATTAAAGACGGATTTGTTAAATGCAAGGTCGGCGACAATTTTCTTGTTGTAACAACAGGCGACCTTGGCAAAGAAAATAACATTATGATAGAACTTAACGAAACTTCAAGTTATATCTGGGACTTTGTGGCAGACGGACTTTCTGTTGAGCAGATTGTCGATAAACTTGTGGAGATGTACGGCATTACGCCTGAAAAAGCAAAACAGGACACCGAAAAAATCATCGGTAATATGCAATCTGCAGGAGTTTTTGAATAGTAGACAGTGTGAAAAAAAGCAGTAGCAGCGGTAATGAAATTGCCAGCGAAAAGTAACGTATCAAAAGCCGCGCCAGGCTGCTGCCGATAAATAACTGCGCTATATCGCTTCCACACAGCACAAAACTAAATATGCAAGTTTCCGCACCCAGCAAACAGAGCAGGGGTGCGGTTTTTATTTTTGATTTCAGTAGTTTTTGCACCGTTAATATAGCGGTAATAAGTACTGTAAAAAGCAAATATAACACAGTCTTTTCTCGCAGAAAGAGCGACAGCAAAATATCGTTTTTTGCACCTGTGTATATCGGCAAAATCACCTTTGCTTTTTTGCCTTTCGGCTCTAAATGCAGGGCGAGTTCTCCGCCGCTTTTTATGTCCGACAGCGGTATTACGGTTATCCTTGTGCCGCAAAGTTTTATGCCGCTGTCATCGGTGCTGTATATCACTTTGCCCTTTGTGTAAGCGCTCACTTTAAGGTTTTGCGATTTTATTACTAAGCAGTCTTTTAAATGACGCTGACCGATTTTTGTGTAAAGTGTAGTATTGTCGCTGATTGTGCGCTCTGCAACGTCAAAACGTCTGCCGTTTGAGCCTTTCCAGTCGCGCAGTATCTCGTAAGACGGCGCGCCCGACAGTTTCATATCCTCTGAAATATGCCCAAACACCGCTGAGAACATACACACAACCGCCGCAAATAATATTAGCGCAATCAAATTTGAACTTCTTATCTCAACCACCTCAAATGAATATATGTTACTGTTAAATAAATTATTCTGTAATACTTGAATTCACACACCGTTTGTGGTATATTTATAGTGTAATAATTTGTTTAGTAAGGTGGTATATATGAAATTTTTCAGAAGGAGATTTTTTGCAGTTCTGATGTCTGTTGTGCTTATGTTCACAACGCTGATGTCTATTGACCTCGGCATTGCTTTTGCGGCTACTTCAGGCACTTGCGGCACCAATGCAACGTGGAGTTACGACACGTCCACGAAAACGCTGACTATCAGCGGCACGGGCGCTACTAAGGATTACCGCGATACCACTAACAAAATCCTGCGCACCGAGCAGGCGCCGTGGATTGAATATAAAGAGCAGATACAAAGCGTTGTTGTCAACGAAGGTATTACGGAAATCGGCGACTATGCATTCTTCGAGTGTACTGCGCTTACAAGCGTTTCGCTTCCTAACACGCTGACCAAACTTGACGGCTGGGGCGGCGCAGTTGGTAATGTTGACAAGACATACGGCTGTTTTCAGGCTTGTACCGCGCTTGAAACGATAACACTTCCTGCAAGCCTTACAGAGATTGAGCCTTACGTTTTCAACGGCTGTACAGCGCTTAAAAAGATTGATATTCCGAATAACGTCACTACTATCGGCAAGTACGCTTTCTTTGAGTGTTCAGCGCTTGAAAGAGTAACTTTCGGTACATCTCTCACCACGCTTGGTGAAAACTGCTTCCGTAACGCGGGTGTTAAAAGAGTTACCTGGAACACAGCGCTCACAACTATCCCGAACAGCGCGTTTTTAGGATGCGGATTTGTTGAACTTGAACTGCCTGAAACTGTTACAAGCGTTGGCACTTCTGCGTTTAAAAACTGCACGTTCCTGAGAACTATCACAATCAACAACCCAAGTGCAACGCTAAACGGCAACATCTGCGAAGGCTCAAACCAGAGTGTTACTGTCAAAGGTCACTCGGCTTCTACCGCGCAGACTTTTGCGGAAACTTACGGCTACACCTTTATATCACTCGACGCTTGCTCCCATGAAAACACGCACACAGCGGTTTCAAAAGAGCCAACCTGTACTGAAACAGGTATCGAGCAGGTTATCTGCGACGACTGCGGCGAGGTTGTAAGGGAAAATACTCTTGATGCACTCGGACACACCTGGGGCGACCCTGTTGAGGAAGATGACCGCACTCTTGAGGACGGTCACATCTACAAGACATATATTTGCTCCGCTTGCGGCGAGTCAAAGACTGACGCAATTCATCAGCGCACCGCCGACATTGACCTTGAAAATATCGACCCGATTAATATAAACCCGTCAATCGACGCTTCAGTTCTTGAAGGAACTATTTTTGTCTGGATTGACGGCTACTACACAAAGACTGTTATCAGGGAGGCTACCTGCACCAAAACAGGACTTGAGACTTACTCCTGCGACGTTGAGGGCTGTGTTGTCACAAACGAAACAGGTGTAACCACCAAGGCTACTGAACCGCACGTTGTGCCAAAGCACCACACGGTTACAAAGTGGACCGTAACAAAGCCCGCAACCTGCACTGAAGACGGCGTTCGCACGGGCAAATGCACCGAATGCGGCGAAACTGTTACTGAAACCGTAGCGGCTACGGGACACTCTTATGATAAGGAAAATCCGACAGAGGAGTGGGACGAGGACGCTGACGGTCATACACACAAGATTTACACCTGCGCTAACTGCGGCGAGGAGATAGAAGAGTACGTTCACAACGAGTGGGTTGAGGGTTACTATACTCCTACATCTACAACTTACGATAACTGCGAACTTCCGGGTATTGAACTTGATACCTGCGACCTTTGCGGCAAGCGCCGCACTGTTGAGATTCCTGCAAGGGGCGAGCACGACCTTTACGAGGTTTCGCGCACAGAGCCTGATTGCACGGTAAGAGGTCGAATTAATATGGCTTGCCATAACTGCCAATATACAACGGTCAGGTATATTGACGCGCTCGGTCACGACTTTGTGCGTGATGACAGCAACAGCACAGACGCAACCTGCACGGAAGCAGGCTCGATTTTCTACAGATGCACACGCTGCTCCGCTTCAAAGACTGAGAGCGTTGCTGCGCTCGGTCACGAGGCTGTTGAGGGTAGTTTTGTTGTAGATACGGCGCCAACCTGCACCAAAGCGGGCGAAGGTCACGGCGAGTGCGCTCGCTGCGAGCAACCTTACACAGCAACTATACCTGCGCTTGGTCACGATTATGTTGATGTTGAAACTGATTTGACAGACGAGGGTAAACCCGGTCACGTTCTCGCAGTTCCTACCTGCACAAGATGTAACGCGCGTGAAACCGGCGAGATTGTTCATAAAGAGTGGACGGACGGCAACTATGAAGTTAACGCCACCACACCTGCAACCTGTACAGTTGGCGGTCAGGAAATTCGCCACTGCACAATCTGCAACACAATCCGTAACGTTGAGGTTACCCCTGCTCTCGGTCATATGTGGACTTATAAAGGCACAATCTCAAGTTCCGTCCTTGCCGGCGGAGCGTCAGGCGCAAGCGTTAGCATACCCGGCGTTAATCTTGATGATTTAATTAATTCGGGCGACGGCAATGCTGTTGAAATTCCGTTTACGGGAAGCGTTACCGCAGACGGTGTGGAATTCCGCTGTCAGCACTGCGGACGTACCACAACACGCCATATTGCTGAGGTTAAAGCGCTCTGGTCGTTTGATGTACTCAACACTGCGCCGCAGCGCACCGCGCCTGTTACTTACAATAAGGGCGAGGAAGACGAGTATACTGAGGAAACAAATCAAACCTCATACCTTGATATGAACGGCGACGGCATAATTAACGGTAAAGACCTTGCATATATCAAAACGCTTACTGCCCAGGAGCAGGCGGCTGTTGAAGCGGCAGAAAGCGGCGACGACGCAAATAACGAATAAACCAACAATCAACGGCTAACTGCTAACTGTATAAAACGGAGCGCTTCGACGCTCCGTTTTTACCGTTTTGTAACCTTTTTTTGTTAATTAAATCTTTACTTTAACTATAATTTATATTATTATATTTATAATAAATATCGGAGGTGGATACTTATGGGTATTGCTTATAAAAGAGTTTTGCTTAAACTGTCGGGCGAAGTGCTGGCAGGCGCGGCAGGCAAAGGTATTGATAACGAAACAGTATTAAAGATTTGCCGCAGCGTTAAAAAGGTTGCTGATATGGGCGTTGATGTTGGTATTGTAGTCGGCGGCGGCAACTTCTGGCGCGGCAGAACGAGTGAGCATATGGACAGAACAAGGGCTGACCATATCGGTATGCTTGCAACTGCTATGAACTCACTTGCGCTTTGTGATGCGCTTGAGCAACTCGGCGCAGATGTCCGCGTTCAGACCGCTATTGAAATGCGCCAGATTGCGGAGCCGTATATTCGCAACAAGGCTATCCGTCATTTTGAAAAGGGCAGGATTGTCATTTTCGGCTGCGGTACAGGCTCGCCGTTCTTCTCAACTGATACAGCCGCTGCGCTTCGCAGTGTTGAGATTAATGCAGACGCACTGCTCAAGGCTACTAACGTTGACGGCGTTTACGATAAAGACCCTAACAAGTTTGACGACGCTGTTAAGTTCGATACGGTATCCTTCCAGGAGGTTATCACCCTTGACCTCAAGGTTATGGACTCAACTGCATTCTCACTTTGCAAGGATAACGATATGCCGATTATCGTGTTCAACCTCGACGACCCTGAAAATATTGTCAGAGCCGTCAGCGGCGAAACTATTGGTACAACAGTCAAAAATCAGTAATTCATTTTAAGGAGTAATTTTATGGATAAAGTATTTGAAAACACCAAAAACAGAATGGAAAAATGCCTTGACTCACTCGAAAGAGATTACGACACAATCAGAGCAGGCAGAGCAAATCCGAATATCCTCAACAATGTAGTTGTTGAATACTACGGCACACCTACACCGCTCAATCAGATGGCGGCTGTATCCTCGCCTGAACCAAGACTTCTTGTTATTCAGCCGTGGGACGCAGGTACTCTCAAGGATATCGAAAAAGCAATTAATATGTCGGATATCGGCATTAATCCGCAGAATGACGGCAAAGTTATCCGCCTTTCTTTCCCTCAGATGACTGAGGAGGACAGAAAGCGTCTTGTTAAAGACGTTTCAAAGAGAGCGGAGGAAGCAAAGGTTGCTGTCAGAAATATCCGCCGCGACTCAATGGACGACATCAAAAAACTCAAGAAAGATAATGAGATTACTGAGGACGACCAGAAAGACGGCGAAAAGAAACTGCAGAAAATTACTGACGACTATATCAAAAACGTTGACGATATGGCAAAGAAAAAGGAAGACGAGATTCTTTCTATCTAACAATAAATCAGTTTGGGCGATGGCTAATCATCGCCCTATCACTCTTTTTAAGGAGTACGCATTATGGCACTTTTTTCAAAAAAAGACAAGCAAATTAAAACATCGTTTGAGGTTCTTCCAACACACCTCGGCATAATTATGGACGGTAACGGTCGCTGGGCAAAAAAACGCGGTCTGCCACGCTCGGCAGGTCACAAGGCAGGCGCAAATGTGTTCAGAACAATATCTGACGAGTGCGCTAACCTCGGTATTAAATACGTAACCTTCTACGCCTTTTCAACCGAAAACTGGAAGCGCCCAAAGGAAGAAGTTGACGCGCTTATGCAACTTTTTAAAGAATATCTGCTTGAAGCAAAGGCTGATATGGAAAAGGCAAAAAACAGCAGAATTGTGTTTATTGGCGAGCGCGAGGGTATTTCGCAGGAACTGCTTGACCTTATGGACGAGGCGGAGGCTGAAACCGCAGACCACACCGGCACAACTGTTTATCTTGCCGTAAATTACGGCGGCAGGCAGGAGATTGTCAGCGCAGTCAATAAACTGATTGCAGATGGCAAAACCGAAATCGGTGAAAAGGACATAAGCGATAACATTTACACATATCCTGAATGTGACCTTATCATTCGTCCGTCAGGCGAACAAAGGCTTTCAAACTTCCTGTTGTGGCAGGCGGCTTACAGTGAATTCTGGTACAGCGATGTGCTTTGGCCTGACTTCGGCAAAAACGACCTGTACAGCGCCCTGACTGATTTTGAAAACCGCAACCGCCGTTTTGGCGCTTGATAAAATCCATGATAATGATAAATGATGAATTTACGGCGGGACACCCGCACCCAATTGGTATGAAAAATATTGTTGAAGAAAAGACGTTTGATTTTGCAAAAAGAATCGTCAATTTAAGAAAACATCTTGTATCGAAATATAATGAATACGCATTATCCGAACAGGTGTTGCGTAGCGGAACAAGTATCGGTGATAATGTCATTGAAGCCCAAAACGCAAGGACTAATTCTGAATTTATTTCAAAAATTAGTATTGCGCAGGGCGAATGTTCGGAAACAAAGTATTGGATAAGGCTTCTGCATGAAACAAACTATATTTCTGAAAAAGAGTACGAATCGCTGTATTGTGAGTGTGACGAAATTTATAAAATATTAAGCAGCATTTTGTTAACTTCAAAGAATAAATAATATGCTGTCCGCAGGACCCGCAATTCATAATTCATCATTCATAATTCATAATTGTAAGGAGATTTCTTATGAAACAGAGATTATTAACCGCTGCAGGACTTTTTGTTCTGCTCGGTCTTGTAGTATGGCAGATTTATACACCGCTTTTTATTGTGGTGATTGCGCTGTTTTCGGCAATTGCCGCAAATGAGATTATGCACTGTGCTAAAATCAGCAACAAATTTATACTTGTTGCAGGCACTATTGTCGGATTTATAGTTCCGCTTTTATCGAGCGAGAGTATTTTTGAGCCGTTTGTGCCTACTTATACATACCTCAAATTTTTAAATCTGATACCAAAAGCAGTTTATATAATTGTCATTGTGATTGCGTTCTTCCTTGCAATGCTCAAGGACTATGAGCATACTAAGTTTGAGGACGTTGCAATGGCGCTTGTTGCAAGCCTTCTTGTTCCGAGCGGTTTTGCGCTTTTCGGCGTAATGCGTGATTTAACAGGCTACGGCAACCAACTCGGTATTTACCTGCTTTTCTATGCGCTTATTACAGCGCTCGGCACAGACGCAGGCGCACACCTCGGCGGCGTTAAGTTCGGCAAAACAAAAATGGCGCCAAAGATTTCACCCAAAAAGACGATTGAAGGCGCAGTCAGCGGCGTAATCGCCGGACTCGTTCTCAATGTAATCGCTATGGTGCTTTATAACAGACTCGGCGACTTCAAACTCACTGCTACACAGTCAACTGTTCTGCTTGTCGCAGAGCCGTTCATCGCATTTTTCAGTATGATGGGTGACCTCACTGCTTCTGTACTTAAAAGGAATTTCGGCGTTAAGGACTTCGGCAAAATCTTCCCGGGTCACGGCGGAGTAATGGACAGATTCGATTCATCACTTTTCACAGTTCCGCTCACATACGCAGTTGCGCTCTTTATTGTAGGTTAATGATATGACAAAAAATATTTCACTACTCGGCTCAACAGGCTCAATCGGCACACAGTCACTCGATGTCTGCCGTATGCACGGCTACGGCGTTAAGTGCCTTACCGCGTCATCAAACGTTGATGTTATGGAAGCGCAGGTCAGAGAGTTCAAACCTGAACTTGTGTGTATGATGAACGGGGACGCCGCAAAAAAACTCAAAACTAAAATTGCCGATACAGACACAAAAGTTGTCAGCGGTATGGACGGACTTATTGAGTGCGCTACCTTTGACGGTGCAGATACGGTACTGAACTCTGTTGTCGGTATGGTCGGACTTCGCCCTACGCTTGAGGCAATCAGGGCAAAAAAGACAATCGCACTCGCCAACAAAGAAACGCTTGTCGCAGGCGGACACCTTGTGACTAATCTTGCAAAAGATTACGGGGTCGATATACTTCCTGTTGACAGCGAACATTCGGCAATATTTCAGTCGCTTCAGGGCTGCCCTGAGAAAAAGGCTGTTAAAAAGATAATCCTTACCGCGTCAGGCGGACCGTTCTTCGGCAAAAAAGCCGATGAACTTGAAAATGTCACCGCCGCAGACGCTCTCAAACACCCTAACTGGGATATGGGCGCAAAAATCACCATCGACTCGGCTACGATGATGAATAAGGGTCTTGAGTTTATCGAGGCTAAGTGGCTGTTCGATATGAAAAACGAGGATATTGAGATTGTTGTTCACCGCGAGTCGGTTATTCACTCCGCTATCGTTTATCAGGATAACTCAATGATTGCACAACTCGGAGTGCCTGATATGCGCATACCGATTCAGTACGCGCTCACTTATCCTGACAGAAAGCCGAGCCCTGTTAAAGAACTCTCACTTGCCGATTACGGCAAACTGACATTCTTTGAACCTGATTACGATACATTCAAATGTATCAATGTTTGCAAAAACGCCATTGAACTCGGCGGACTTCATCCTGCAGCGGCAAACGGTGCAAATGAGGAAAGCAACAGATTATTCCTCGAAGGTAAAATTAAGTTCGCTGATATTGCATATCTTAATAATGAGGCGATGAAAAACGCCCCTGAAGTCAAAGACTTTACCTTGCAGGATGTCCTTGATGCGGACAGACAGGCAAGAGATTTTGTTTTGGAGACGGTTAAGTGTTAACAAATATCTGGAATACGGCATATCCGATTATCATTGCAATTCTGTTTTTTGAACTGATTATCGTGATTCACGAAGGCGGTCACTTTATCGCAGCGCGGCTTTGCGGCGTTAAGGTTAACGAATTTGCAATCGGTATGGGACCAAAACTCTTTCAGTTCACAAAAGGCGAAACGACATACAGCCTGCGGCTTATCCTCTTTGGCGGCTACTGCGCTATGGAGGGTGAGGACGAGGACAGCGATGACGAGCGTGCCTTTTCTAACAAAAAGGTTATTCAGCGCATATTTATCGTTGTTGCAGGCGCGTTGATGAACTTACTTCTCGGTCTTGTGATTACAGCGATTATCGTCGGCTCGCAAAATCTTGTCGGCACAGCAAAGGTTGCAAAGTTTGATAAAAACGCAGTTAGTTCCCAAACCTTGCAGGCAGGGGACAGAATCAAGTCCATAGACGGTATGCGTGTTTATTCCGCAACCGATGTCACAACAGGTCTGACCCGCAGCGCAGACGATACGCTCAATATGGTCGTTGTGCGCGATGGCAAGGAAAAAGAACTCACCGTAAAATTTGATACGGAAAAGTATGAGGGCAGACAGTATATCAAAATGGATTTCTGGCTGCTCGGCGAAAAAAAGACTGTCGGAAGTGTGGTTAAGGAAACCTTTATGCAGTGGGTATCTTACGCCCGTATGGTGTTCCTTTCGCTTCACGATATAATTGCAGGAACTTATGGAATGTCTGAACTCAGCGGACCTGTAGGCGCAGTTGATATTGTGTCAAA
>ONXZ01000028.1 GCA_900321905.1 uncultured Eubacteriales bacterium | reverse complement strand
CACTTACGCTGGCGCTCGTAATGCTGTTTTCCTGTTTAGGTGCTTTTACCGCACAGGCAGAAACAAGCGGAGTAAGTCAGTTAAGCAACCAGATTTCAAATGCGGCAAAGTATATTGCAAACAACAGCAATATGAGTTCGCTCAGTTACGGCGACTACTGGCTTTTGACTGACGCAGGTTACGATATGAGCGCTTACAAAGCGAAGTATCTTGAAAACCTGAAGGCAAATCTTACCAAAAACGATGGTAAAATTATTATCGAAGGCACAGAATGGTATCAGGACGAAAACGGTGACTGGAAGTCATATTCCTACAGTTATGAAGATATCGGCGTTTACGGCGCTGTTATCCTCACCCTTCGCAGCATGAAACTTGACCCCGCAGATTTTGAAGGCTTTGACATCACTGCGGCATTTGAGAGTTTTGACCTTACGACAATTTCAAACCCATATTCTTACAGGCTCGCAATCTGGGCGGCAGGTCAGGATGAATTTGCAAAAACGCTCGCAGACGATTTGATTGCACGCTTTTACACAATGGGCAGCGGAATGAACTACTACGGCTATTCGTGCGACAACACCGGACACTTCCTTGCTGCGCTGTATCCGACAGCGACTTCAGGTCTTTATGACGAGTATATTGACGACGCTTGCGGCGTTCTTAAATCATATACAAAAGAGGACGGCGCGTATGCCGACAATAATTACGTTACAACAGTAAACGCAGACTCAACTGCGCTTGCAATGCTCGGCTTCTCCTCGGCGCTTGACGCAAATAGCGCTTATTGGTACTATCAAAAACTGATTGACAATTTCTATAATCCTGAAACGGGTGCGTTCACCGTAAACGGTAATGATGATACTTACGCAACTAAAGACGCTCTGCTTTCACTCATCCAGTTCAGTCGTATTGTCGGCAAAGTCCACGTTACGACTGATATTTGGCAGGTTACAAAAGCCGCAGGCTTTAACCACAACGGCGTGTATCTGAGCAAATGCCCAATCTGCGGCAATATTTCTGCTGAGTACATTCCTGCACTCAAAAGCGTTACACTTTCATCAACGTCGTACACATACAGCGGCAGCGCAAAAACTCCTGCCGTTACAGTCAGGGACGTTGAGGGCAACGTTGTTAACAGCAAGTATTATACTGTTAAGTATACAAATAATACTAAAGTCGGCACGGCGACAGCAACTGTTACTTTCAGCGGTCTTTACACAGGCGCTGTAATCAAAAACTTTACAATTAAGAAAGCGCCCAAAAAAGCAAACACTCTCGTTGCAAAGGGCAAAACCGCAACCGTTAAGTTTGCAAGCCTTAAAAAGAAAAATATGACCGTTGCCCAGAAGAAGGCTTTTGCTATCAGCAAGGCACAGGGCAAGGTTACTTACAAAAAAGCAAGCGGCAACAAAAAAATCACCGTTGCTAAAAACGGCAAGATTACCGTTAAAAAGGGTCTGAAAAAAGGCACTTATAAAGTAAAAGTTAAGGTTACAGCGGCAGGCAACACAAACTACAACGCTGCTACAAAGACTGCGACTGTTACAATCATAGTAAAATGATAATGTAGGGGAGGGACAGGAGTCCCTCCCTTTTGCGTTTTTGTGCAAATGAATTATTTTGAAAAAAATACTTGACAAAGGATAATACTATTGATATAATAAACACGAAAAAGAATTGTACACAATTTAATTTTACAAAACAGGAGGAAACAAAAATGAGCGTATTAGATTTTACAGTTAAATCACAAAAGGGCGAAGATGTTGCACTTGAGCAGTACAGAGGCAAGGTGCTTCTTATTGTAAACACGGCAACACACTGCGGCTTCACACCACAGTACAACGGACTTGAGGCAATGTACAAAAAGTACAAAGAGCAGGGCTTTGAGATTCTCGACTTCCCTTGCAACCAGTTTGCGTTCCAGGCTATGGAGAGCGATGAGGGCATTAACAAGGTTTGCTCACGCAAGTTCGGCACAACTTTCCCTAGATTTAAGAAAATCAAGGTTAACGGCAAAGACGCTGACCCGCTTTACAAATATCTTGTTGAGCAGACAGGCGGCGACAAAATCGGCTGGAACTTTACAAAATTCCTCATCGACCGCGAGGGCAATATTGTTGAGCGTTTCTCGTCAAAGGTAACACCTGAGGAGATTGAAGCAAAGGTTGAGGCAATCTTATAATAGTCTGATTTGAGGTATCATAATGTATGATGTTATAATTATCGGCGCAGGCCCTGCGGGAATTTCCGCTTCGCTTTACGCAAAGCGTGCAAACAAGAGCGTGCTTGTGCTGTATCACGGCGAATCACAACTTGAAAAAGCGCATATGATTGATAACTACTATGGCTTTGTCGGCGGTATCACAGGTCAGCAACTCTATGATGACGGCATTAAGCAGGCGAGGGAACTCGGCGTAGAAGTCAAAAACGAGCAGGTGACTCACATTCAGATGACCGCCTCAATGACATATGAAGTTGTGGCTGACAGCGCTACCTACGAGGGCAAAACGCTTATCCTTGCAACAGGCAATAAAAAAATCCGCCCGAACATCAAGGGCGTGGCTGACTTTGAGGGCAAAGGCGTTAGTTACTGCGCTATCTGCGACGGATTTTTCTACCGTAAAAAGACTGTTGCCGTGCTTGGTAACGGAGAATATGCACTTTCTGAAGCAGGCGACCTTGAAAATATTGCCGCAAAGGTGTATATTATAACTGACGGACTTGAAGCACCGCAAACTGACAAGTTTGAGGTCATCACCAAAAAGATTGCCGAGGTTCGCGGCGACGCAAAAATCAGCACAGTCGTTTTTGACGATGGCAGCGAACTCACAATCGACGGCTTGTTTGTTGCGCTGGGCGTTGCAGGCGGCGCCGACTTTGCAAAAAAACTCGGCATTTCGCTTGACGGCGACAGCATTAAGGTGAACGCGGATATGAGCACAAATATTCCGGGCGTTTATTCCTGCGGCAACGTAACAGGCGGACTTTTGCAGGTGTGCAAGGCTGTTTATGAGGGCGCCGAAGCAGGTCTTTCGGCAGTCAAGTATCTTAAAGAAAACAATAAATAAGGAGCAATTACTATGGTTAAAGAGATTACAGAAGCGAATTTTGAAGCAGAAGTGCTGAATTCAGGCAAAACCTGCCTTATTGATTTTTACGCAGTATGGTGCGGTCCCTGCAAGATTATGTCACCTGTTGTTGACGAAATTGCGGAGGAAAACACAGATATAGTTGTCGGCAAAATCGACGTTGACGAAAATGAAGAACTTGCCGAAAAGTACGGGGTTATGTCAATCCCGACAATCCTTGTTATCAAAAACGGCGAGGTTGCAGAAACGTTTATCGGCGTTACACCAAAAGAAAATATTTTGGCTGCAATCGGCTAATAATTAAGACTTCAGGCACCCCTTAAAGGTGCCTGTTTTGGTATGTTGATATGAAAAAGAGTAAGTTACTTTCAGTTATTCTGGCGGTGCTTTTGCTGTTTTCGTCCTGTGCAAAGAGCGAGCCGACAGTCAAGGCAGAGCCTGATAATTTCAAAACTAATTACACGTTTGTTTTTGTTCACGGTCTGTCAGGTTGGGGCAGTTACGATTTTCAAAACCATTTTCTTAAATATTGGGGTATGCGTGGCGGCGATTTGATGAAGTATCTGAGCAAGCAGGGTTTCAACTGCGTCAGTGCTTCCGTTGCGCCGCACGGCAGTGCGTGGGACAGGGCGTGCGAACTTTACGCCCAACTTACAGGCAGCGTTGTTGATTACGGCGCAGAACATAGCAAACGCTGCAAGCACGAGCGCTTTGGCACGGATTACTCCAAAAAACCGTTGATTGATAAGTGGGACAGCGATAATAAAATCAACCTTCTCGGTCATTCTTTCGGCGGCGCAACCGTGCGACTGCTGTCAGAACTTATGGCAAACGGCAGCGAAGCGGAGCAAAAAGCGACTGAAAAAGACGACTTGTCACCGCTGTTTGCAGGCGGCAAGGCTGACTGGATTTACAGCATTACCGCGCTTGCCGCGCCGCACAATGGCACAACGGCATACGACGTCGGCGAAGTTAAAGACGAAGTGCCCGATACTTTTAAGTACAAAATGCAGAACAAACTCAACAGCCTTATGGCGTCAGCCAACAAAGAGTCTGACGACGGCAGAGCAGATTTTGACAACGCAAACTATGATATGCTGCTTGATAACGCAAAAGCGATGAATGACCGTATTTCAACGCTTGAGAATGTGTACTACTTCTCCGTTCCCTGTACTGCTACGGTCAAGCAAGACGACGGCTCTTATCTTCCGGATGAGAGCAAGATGGAGAGCCTGTTCATCAAGACTTCGCGCCTTATGGGCAAGTTTACGGAGACTTCAAAAGGCGGAATAAAAGCGGACGAAAAGTGGCTTGAAAACGACGGACTTGTTAACACAATATCTGCAACAGCACCGTTTGGCGCACCGCAGACAGAGTACAAAGCAGGTGACGTCAAAGCAGGCGAGTGGAACATAATGCCTACCTTTGACGGCGACCATATGTCGCTGCAAGGCGGACTGATGAAAACAAAAGATGTGCGCGATTTTTATACAAAACACCTGTCAATGATAAACTCTTTATAGATAAATTACAGACCGAAGGAATAAATCTCCTTCGGTTTTGTTTTTTGTGTTGCAAATGGCGTGATTATTTGCTACAATAACTATCATAAAGGAAGTATTAGAATATGAACGCATATGATTTTGACGACACAATTTTTCACCCCGACAGCGCAATTTTATTTGCGGTCTGGTGTGCAAATCGCCACCCGAAAATATGGTTTACCTTTTTCCCTAAGATAATGAAAAACCTTGTGCGGTATAAAAAAGGCAAACTACCCCGCTACAAACTTGAACGCACATTCTTCAGTTACTTAACTCAGGTTGACGATTTTGATGAGCAGATTGAAGCGTTTTGGGACAAATACGAGAGCCGCATTTCGAAGTGGTATCTTGAACAAAAAAGGCCTGACGATTTGATTATCAGCGCTTCCCCCTCCTGTATAATCAAACCGATTGCAGAGCGACTCGGCGTTAATTATGTTGCGACTGAGTACGACAAGGAATACGATGTTTTTGTTGATAACCTGATGTACGCAAAAGAAAAGGCTAAGTATATCATCGACCACGATTTTCCGGTAATAGAGAATTTTTATTCGGACTCCCTGTCGGATACTCCGATTGCCCTGCTTGCGGAAAAGGCACATTTGGTTACAGACAATGCACAAACAGTTACCGACTGGCCGAAACTCGATGTCGAAACGCTCAAGGTTGTGCGAAAAGAGATTAACACGGGCTGGAATATTCATCTGTAAAGCAAAAGGTGAATGAGATTAAATTTCTCATTCACCTTTTTATTATGCCATTTGTTCGGGACTGAAAACCTTGTCAAATTCATCTGCTGTGAGAAAGCCGAGTGAAACGCACGCCTCCTTGAGCGAGATGTTTTCTTTATACGCTTTTTTTGCAGTTTTAGCCGCGTTTTCGTATCCGATATATGGGTTCAGCGCGGTTACAAGCATAAGCGAGTTGTGCAGATTGCGGTGCATTTTCTCTCTGTCTGCCGTTATGCCGACGGCGCAGTTTATGTTGAACGATGTCATCGCTTCTGCAAGCAGTCTTGCAGATTGCAGGAAGTTATAAATAATAACAGGCATAAACACGTTGAGTTCAAAGTTGCCCTGACTTGCTGCAAAACCGACTGCCGCGTCATTGCCCATAACTTGCACGGCAACCATTGTCAGCGCTTCGCACTGCGTGGGGTTAACTTTGCCCGGCATTATTGATGAGCCAGGCTCGTTTTCGGGAATTTTGATTTCTCCAAGACCAAGTCGCGGACCGCTTGCGAGCCAGCGCACGTCGTTTGCTATCTTCATAAGGTCAGCCGCGAGCGCTTTAAGCGCACCGTGTGCAAACACAATCTCGTCTTTAGATGTCAGCGCGTGGAACTTGTTTGGCGCAGTCACAAAGTCCGTGCCTGCAATTTCGGTGAGAGCAGAAGCAACCTCTGTATCAAATCCGTCAGGCGCGTTAAGTCCTGTGCCTACCGCCGTGCCGCCGAGCGCAAGTTCACACAGTGGCGCAAGCGCAAGTTCAATCAGGCTGCGGTCTTTTTCAAGACTTGTGCGCCAACCGCTAATCTCCTGCGAAAACTTAATAGGAGTTGCGTCCTGCAGGTGCGTTCTGCCGCTTTTTACAACGTCCCCGTTTTCACTTTCAAGGCGTTTGAAAGTTGCTGTGAGCGCGTCAATGGCAGGAATAACCTTTTCGGTTAAACTCTGCACCGCCGCTATGTGCATAGCAGTGGGGAAGGTGTCGTTTGAACTCTGGCTCATATTTATGTCATCGTTCGGGTGGCATATTTTTTTGCCCGCAATTTCGTTTGCACGGTTTGCTATAACCTCGTTTGCGTTCATATTTGACTGCGTGCCTGAGCCTGTCTGCCACACAACAAGCGGAAAATGTTTATCAAGCGCACCGCTTGCAACTTCGTCGCACGCTTTGCAGATTGCGTCAAATTTTTCGTTTGTCATTTTTTCAGGGCGGAGTTTGCGGTTTGCAGTTGCCGCCGCTTTTTTCAGCAGACCAAACGCGTGCGTAATCTCCCCGGGCATAGTTTCAATGCCTGCGCCGATTTTAAAATTATCCTTGCTGCGCTGTGTCTGCGCGCCCCAATATTTGTCGGCAGGTACTTTAACCTCGCCCATTGAGTCGTGTTCTATGCGGTAGTCCATATGTTTTACTCCTGTTACATTTTATAGTAGGGTTACGAATTACTTGCAAAGCGCTGCGGTCAGCGCTCCCTACAAATAACGGGCGGGCACAGAGACCCGCCCCTACTTCGGTCGTAAATAGTTTGCAGTTTCCAGAATCCAGTTTCCAGTCTGTCGGGTGCCCCTTGGAGCGGGCGCCTCACCCTTTTGTCACCTGCGGTGACATTTCCCCTCACAGGGGAATCTCGCACACAATTATAATGAGTGTGAGCGAAGCTCACCCCTGCTGGATTCTGGTATCTGGATACTGGATACTGATTAGCAACAAAGGAGTTAATCCAATGGATAAAATAACTATAAAAGATTTAAAGTTATTCGCCTATCACGGCGTTAACCCCGAGGAAAAGGAAAACGGACAGAACTTTTTTGTTGATATCGACTATTATGCAAATATCACAAATGCCTGCCACAGCGACAATCTTGACGACACGGTTTCCTACGCAAAGGTGGTTAAATGCGTCAGCAGGGCGTTTACGCAGGAAAGTTATGACTTAATCGAAAAAGCCGCTCAAATCGTTGCAGACGCGATTTTAGAGGCGTTTGAGCCTATATACCGCGTCGATGTCACTGTCAAAAAGCCTGAAGCACCGGTAAAAGCAGACTTTGACTATATGGCAGTATCAATTTCTCGGGAGAGAAATTGATACAGTATCCGGATTGTAGGGGCTGACGAGATTCCCCTACTAGGGGAAATGTCTGCAAAGCAGACAAAAGGGTCTGGCGCCCGCCCCAAGGGCTCGGCAGCCCGATTATAATAAGTAAGCAGTATAAGAGTTAGCAGAGTTGTTATGAAATATATTATCGGTATCGGCACCAACATAGGTGACAGAGAAAAGAATATTACAGAAGCGATTAACGCGTTTGACCTTGTGCCGCACACAAAGGTACTGCGAAAGTCGGCTCTTTACGAAACCGAGCCTGTCGGTTACGCAGACCAGCAGAATTTTTACAACGCATGTTTTGAGATTGAGAGTGATCTCGAAGCAAACGAAATTCTCGGCGTGTGCCTTGGTATTGAAGCAGGTTTCGGCAGAGTGCGCGAGATTAAAAACGGGCCGCGTATCCTCGACCTTGACGTAATTCTTGCCGAAAATGAAAAAATCGATACGGCAAATCTTACCGTTCCGCACCCGCGCTATACAGAGCGCAGATTTGTTATGATTCCGCTGCTTGAACTATTCCCTGACGGCACAGCGTACGGCATAAAATTCAGCCACCACCTGCTTGGCATAAAAGGGCAAGCGATTAGGGAATTGCGTTAGCAGTTAGCCGTTGTCGTATGGTCGCAACGCTCGCCCTATAACTGCTAACGGCATACTGCATACTGCTAACTGTTTTCATTAACCATTTATGGTTAATGAAAACATAAAATCAAAAATTTTTCAATACTATTATTCCTCTTAAAACAAACAATATTATTGCTGAAAAGCAATTTGTTTTAGGAGGAATTTTTTATGAAAATGAATACAGCAAAAAATGTTTTAAAAGGCGTTGGCGGCGTGCTCGCTGTGTGTTCTGCAGTTACAATGATGGCAGGCACAAAAAGTATGAGCGCAACCTCAACTAAAAAAACAATCAAAAAAACAGCGTCCAAAATCGCAGATGTGGTGGACACTGTTACGTCGTTTATGTAGGCTGCGCAGTTAGCTGTTAGCAGTTAGCCGTAAGCCGTTGTCGTATGGTCGCTTCGCTCCAATTATAATTGGATGTGGGCAACGCCCACCCTATAACTGCTAACGGCATACTGAATACTGCTAACTAAAAAAACAGGTTGCGAGTGCAACCTGTTTTGATTTTATTAGTCAAATGCGTGGCCTGATGAACCGAACACAACGTCAATCTTGTGAGCAACAACCTCTTCAATAAGGTTTCTTGCAGGGGTAAGATACTGACGCGGGTCAAAGTGAGTCGGATTTTCTGCAAAGTGCTTGCGAATCGCAGCAGTCATTGCAATACGGATATCAGAGTCAACGTTAACCTTACATACAGCCATTGAAGCAGCCTTGCGCAGCATATCCTCAGGGATACCGATTGCGTCAGGCATTTCACCGCCGAACTCGTTGATAATCTTGATGTGGTCCTGATTTACAGAACTTGCACCGTGAAGTACAATCGGGAAGTTCGGAAGTTGTTTTTCAACCTCTTCAAGAATGTCAAAACGAAGTTGAGGCTTCTGGCCGGGCTTAAACTTGTATGCTCCGTGGCTTGTGCCGATTGCGATTGCAAGTGAGTCAACGCCTGTGCGTGTTGCAAAGTCGTAAACTTCCTCAGGTCTTGTGTAAGACTCGTTACCTGCTTCAACAACAACGTCGTCCTCAACGCCTGCGAGTGTGCCGAGTTCGCCCTCAACAACAACGCCGTGAGCGTGAGCGTATTCAACAACCTGCTTTGTGAGTTTGATGTTTTCTTCATAAGGAAGTGAAGAACCGTCAATCATAACAGATGTGAAACCGCCGTCAATACAACTTTTGCAGGTTTCAAAGTCAGGACCGTGGTCAAGGTGAAGCGCGATAGGAAGTCCTGTTTCCTCAACAGCAGCCTTAACCATAGCAACAAGATAGTCGTGGCTTGCATACTTTCTTGCGCCTGATGAGCATTGCAGAATTACAGGAGCCTCAAGTTTTTTAGCGGCTCTTGTGATACCCTGCACAATCTCCATATTGTTTACGTTAAAAGCGCCGATAGCGTAGCCGCCCTCGTATGCCTTTTTAAACATTTCTGTAGTAGTTACAAGTGGCATAATAATGTCCTCCTAATAAAATTATCTCATATATTATACAACATTATATATAAAAAGGCAATAGTTAATTATTCGTATCTGAGTGCGTCAATCGGATTAAGTTTAGCCGCTTTGTTTGCGGGAGCATATCCGAAAATCAAACCGATTAAAAGCGAAAATGCAACTGCCGTTATGATTGACACAACATCGGGCGTCGCCGTGTAACCGAGCATTTTGCTCAGCGCTGCACCGAGTGCAATTCCAAGCGTTATGCCGATAATTCCGCCTACAAGGCAAATCACCATTGCCTCCGTAACAAACTGCATACGGATAGAGCCGTTTGTCGCGCCGAGCGCTTTTCTCGTGCCGATTTCTTTTGTGCGCTCACTGATAGACACAAGCATAATATTCATAACGCCTATACCGCCCACAAGCAGGCTGATTGCCGCAATCGCCGCAATCGCGTAACTGATGGTTGTAATCATATCTGTGAGTGTGGATATAACGGATTCAAGCGAGGTAGTTTCAACATCCCAGGTGTCGTTGTTTGTGTAATAAGATGAAAAGAAAGAATTTGTTGTATCAAGGAAGGTAAGAGTATCTGTATCAACACTTGTTTTAATGCTGATTGACTGGTAACCTCCGCTTGAACCCGTTATTTTTTCTGCTGTTTTGAGCGGAATGTACATCTCGGTGGTGTCGTCCGTGGTGGAATCCTCGTCTGATGAGGCAGTTTCGCTCTCATATTCATAAACGCCGGCAATAAAAAACTTGTACGGCGTATCGTTTATTGTAACGGTGAACTCCTCGCCCACAGCGTTTTGCGGATTGAGATTCAGAGTGTTTTCAGCAAAAGTGTCGGCAACTACGGCGAGTTTGCGCTCACTGTCGCTGTCTTTTATAAACCTGCCGTACAGCAGAGTAATATCCTCCGCCGTTTCGTAGTCGGCTTCAACACCGGTAACAGTGATG
>ONXZ01000017.1 GCA_900321905.1 uncultured Eubacteriales bacterium | reverse complement strand
AGGCTGATGAAACACATCGCAATCATCTACTTATCGGCTGAAGTGTGCGCTGAGGTTACGGGCTTTGATTTCAATATGTCGGGAATTAAAGCGGAATTCTTCAGGGCAATCAGAGAGCAAAGTCAAAGCCTGATTGTTGACGAAACCGAGGTTGTTCTCAACTTCCTTATGGACTCGTACCTTGCCAACAGAGACCATTATAGTGATATACATTGCCATGTTGACAAACGCACAGGCGACTTAGAAGAAACTGTCCCACCAATGAGAAGGCAAGGATATGGATATGTAATGGGATATACCCCATATCTAAGAATATTCTATCTGCCCAATCCGTTTGAAGAATTAATAAGTCGCTGCTCTATCAGCGACAAGAATAAAGTTTTAAAATTGTTAAAAAAAGGCGACTTCCTCAACTGTGAAAAAGACCGTCTAACAACAAAAAGAACTATCGAGGGCAAACAAGTCCGAGGTTATGAAATAAAAATACCCGCTGCTTCGGAAGATAAAATCAGAAATTATAACAATATGTGCGGTTTGCTTAACGAATTAAGTAGCGGGGATGAAGACCTCGAACTTGACTAAATAACCAGGCGATTAAGGGGGTGATTACAATGTAGCGCTGTGGCTAATCTTAAATATTATCAATTGTAAGAAAGGAGGAAGCATCATGCTTACATCTAAGATTACAGTTGTTGTATGCAGGTCAGCTTTGAAAAAAGAATCATCGGTTGCTAAGCCGAAAGTTAAAGAATCTTCAGCAAAGCCTGTTGACGACAACAGCTTTTACGAAAAAGCAGTAGAAGCGTTGTATGATGAAATAGACCTGCATAGTTTGCTAATAAGTTTTACTTATTTACCCTTACTATCGCTTATGACTGCACTTTTTCAGCGCCGCATAAGCGAGTTAAAGCGGCTTAAAAATACCGTGATAATTACGGGTTATAAACCCGTAAAAATAAAAACAATTATTATAGAAAGGTTATTATTATGAAAAAAATAAATCAAATTATTACAAAGAAAGTAAAAGAGATTATTGATATGGTAGAGGAAGGGCAATTCACAGATAAAATGTTCTATTTCTATCTCGATTGGACAGGTCGTGAAAGTACTGATGTCGATTTAGGAATGATAAAACTAATTGAATTGCATAATTGCATGAATAATATGGACGATACTAGTGATTTTTTCCCTGTTTTTTCCAATTTGGAGAGAGCAGTTGAATTAATAAACGATACTTATAAGAATTATAAGGTTATTTATATTTTTAACAATGCTCCCATTATGATGGACTTATTTCAAAGAGTAATAGGTCTTAATAATAAAGGTGCAAACATCAAGCTCGTAAATATGAAATACGAACTTTTTAGTGAATTAAATTTGGATAATCATAAAGCTTTTAATGGCTACCTAGTATAGCCGAAGTAAACCGTTGCCGAGAAATCGGCAGCGGTTTCTTAAATTAATATAAGGAGGAAATCTTTTGGCAAAGAAATTAAAAGCCGCAGCGTATATGAGATATAGTTCCGCTGCGCAGGATGACGGATTCTCAATCGAAGCTCAACAGAGAGCTATCAGAGATTTCGCAGGCAAAAATAATATCGAAATTGTAGAAGAATACATTGACAGAGCCAAAAGCGGTACTAATGCTAACCGCCCTGAGTTTCAAAAAATGTTTGCGGACTGCGAGCTCGGTCTTTACAATATGGTTATCGTCCATAACCTTGACCGCTTCGCAAGAAACGCAGGCGACTCTAGGAAGTACAGGGATAAATTGAAAGACTTAGGAATTGCGCTGTATTCAATTAAGGACGATATTAACGAAACTCCATACGGCAAATTTATGACGAGCATTAAGGAAGCATACAGTGAGCTATACTCCGATAACCTTTCACAAGAAGTTCAGAAAGGCTTGAAAGAGGTTGCTCTCAGAGGTTTACATACGGGTGGCAGTCCACCTTTAGGATATGATGTTATCGACAGAAAGCTCGTTATCAATGAAACTGAAGCGGAAATAGTTAGAATCATCTTCAAACAGTATGCAAGAGGAAAATCATATAACGATATAGCTAAGGAGCTTAATGCCAAAGGCTATACAACGAAAGCGGGCAACGAGTTTTCAAAATCCTCTTTCAACGCCATCCTTCAAAACAGAAAATATAACGGAGAATACATCTATAATCGCCGTGCAGGAAAGGATAAAAACGGCAGACATAACAGCCATAAGAATAAATCCGAGGATGAAATGATAATCATTCCTAACGGCGTTCCGAGAATCATTGACACAAAGACTTTCAATAAAGTACAAGCTAAACTCAGTAAAAATAAAAGAGGTACAAGCTCATACAGAACCAGTTCAACATATCTTCTTGCAGGGCTGATTAAGTGCGGCGAATGTGACTTCTCTTATCAAGGTAATACCCGTAAATCAGGCAAAGGCGTTACCTATTCAAGTTACCGTTGCGGTAAGAGAGCAGGACACGCTAATATCGGTTGTGACAATCCCGAAATCGAGAAGCACCGACTTGAAAACTTTGTAATAGAACAAGTTTTCAAGTATCTTTTCACTGATGAAGGCATTAAGGAAATCGTTAAGCAAATTAACATTTACCATAAAGAAATACAGTCTACAAAGGGAAAAGACATTAAGCTCTACGACAAGCAATTAAAGAATTTGAAGAAACAGCAAAGCAACATAGCAAGAGCTATTGCCAACGGCGCTGACAGCGAAGCCTTCATTGCTGAAATAAATAAAATAATGCAATCAATAAAGGATGTAGAGCAGAGAATCGAGAGAGAATCTCCCGCTAATCTTCCTTCAATTACTGAAGCACAGGTCAGAAATGCCGTAAATAAGCTTGAAGAAGAAATGAGGAATGAAACCGATATTGACAGAAAAAAGGAATTCATTAACGCCTATGTCGAGAGCGTTGTCATCTATAAGGATAGAGTAGCGGTAACATTAAAGGTAGCTTCTTCAACCTTCTATGCCTGCGGATATGATGATACAACGGGAGCGCTTCTCATACATAATTCAATTGAGAGAGATGAATTAAAGAAGCGCAGTAAACAGAAACAGAAAACTCCTAAGAAGCTCTCAATCAATGACGATAAGCATTTTGACGGCTTCGAGGTAGTGAATAACCCGCTTCTGTAAATGGGATAATCGTTTAAAAAATCGGGGAAGAAAGCGGGGAAATTCAGTTTTCAGCTAACATCTGCTTTTTCTAACTTCAGTCACTCAATCACCCTCTTTTTTAACAGAAATAAAAAAAGCCCACAATTCCAAGCCTTTTTGACTGAAATTGTGGGTTTGGTGGTCGAGGTGACAGGATTTGAACCTGCGGCCCCTTCGTCCCGAACGAAGTGCTCTACCAAACTGAGCCACACCTCGATTGCCATACTATTATTGCACAAAAGGCGGCAATCGTCAAGTAAAAATTTGATAAATAGCAAAGTTTTTTTCTTGACTTAGTCGGTGTATTGCTCTAAACTATGTATGAGGTATTGTTATGGGAAATAAGAATCGAACTTCAATAATTGCTATTATTGTTCTTGTTGTGCTGATTGCTGTGTCCGGCGCTGTGCTTGCAGTGACAACAATCAGGGACAAAAACGGCTCTGATACGACATCTGAAACAGTACAAAACAGCAGCATTGCGGCAGTTATGACAAACGGCGAGCTCGACAGGCAACTTGCGCTGCAACCGATGTACACTGACGGCGTTAAGTATTACTACGCGACATCATCGCCGCAACTGCAGCACGACGCTATGGGCGCAACAGTACGCAACAATTCAGATGTGAATATACAGAGTTTTGTTATTGCGTTTTGTGCGTTTGACGACAAGGGCGAGCCGATAAAAATCAAACAACCTGACGAAAACGGCGAAGGTGCATTTATCCGCACAATTTCATATGACTTGTCGCAAGTCGGCGGCGATAAAAAGTTTATCACCCCGAGCGAGAGTTTTGACAACGTTGTATTTTATGTTGCAAACGAGCCGCAGATTGTCACTATAAAAGCGTGCGTCAAGTCGTATGAGAGCGTAGACAAAATATCGTGGAGCAATCCTCTTTACGAAAATTTTAAAAAGAATTATTCCGGCAAATCTCTTAACTAAAAAGCACCGCAAGGCATCAGCCTTACGGTGTTTTGCTTTATTTTTTGCCCCAATTTTTAATCAAATTCTGCAGTTCGTCGGGGTAATTTGTTGTAATATTATCGGGCTTGTTTATCAGTGCGCGTTTCATATGATACTCTTTATCAACGGTCCAGACAGACAGTTTATATCCGTTGTTGTGCAGCACATCTGACAGCGTGCGGCTTGCGTTTGCGTGGTTGCAGTTAATGCCGCAAGCGCCTGTCTGAGCAAGCATATTGATGAGTTTTTGCTGATAGTCAGTTGAAAAAATTTTTATCCTGCTCGGAATATAGTTTATATAAAATTCCACATTCGGACATTTTTCAACCACATCTTTTGCGTTCCACTCCTCAATACCTGTAAGGAATACACGGTCAATCATACTGTACTCAATAATTAAATCGTGCAAATCAGGAAGCAGACGGAGTTCCTTGATATCAAGGTTCAGCATAACCTTGTTGTCCTTAACAACTTCGAACACACTTTTGAGTTCCGTGCCGCTTGAGTTTGTGGGTATGATATCGTGACCCATAACCACAGTGCCGTCAGGACGCTGACGAATATCAAGTTCAATAACTTTAGCGTTATTTTTTATCGCATTTTTCACAAATTCCATAGAATTTGCTTCTGTGCCGTATGCGCCTGAGTGCGCAGTGATTGTAAATCCGTCCACAAAAGTCAACTTCCGTTCATCGTATGACTTGGTGAAGGCATAGGTTGCAACACCCATAACCATCGCCACTGAAATTATAAACGCAAACACCTGGTACGAAAAATGCATCGCCCATGTAGGTGTCATATTACGCTTGAGGAATCGCTTGAATTTCTGCCAGCGCGTCAGTTTTTCAGCCATTAAATCACCTTAAGCAAAGTAAAGCGAATCCAAACACGGTTAAAAATGGCTGATTCGCCTTATCTTATTGTTAAAAATACTCGGAATCTTAATTATTTATTGCCTGAATAGTTAGGTGCTTCCTTAGTGATATATACATCGTGCGGATGGCTCTCAATAAGGCCTGCGCCTGTGATTTTGATAAATTTAGCGTTATTACGCAGTTCCTCAATAGTATGGCAACCAACGTAACCCATACCTGAGCGGAGACCGCCCATCATCTGGAACACTGTATCAGACAAAGAGCCTTTGTAAGGCACACGGCCTTCTACGCCCTCAGGTACAAACTTCTTTGAACCCTTCTGGAAGTATCTGTCAGCCGAGCCGTGGTTCATTGCGCCGAGCGAGCCCATACCGCGATAAACCTTAAACTGTCTGCCCTGCCAAATCTCGGTTTCGCCCGGAGATTCCTCACAGCCTGCTACAAGCGAGCCGACCATTACAACGCTGCCGCCTGCAGCGATTGCCTTAACAATCTCGCCTGAATATTTGATACCGCCGTCTGCAATAATCGGAATACCGTATTTATCGGCTCTTTCAGCGGAGTCGTAGATTGCAGTAATCTGCGGAACACCGATACCTGCAACAACACGTGTTGTGCAGATTGAGCCGGGACCGATACCGATTTTAACAGCGTCGGCGCCTGCTTTAATAAGCGCCTCGGTTGCCTCTGCAGTTGCAACGTTGCCTGCGATGAGGTCGATTTGCGGGAATGCGTTTTTAACTTTTGAAACATTTTCGATAATATTTTTGGAGTGACCGTGAGCAGAATCAAGCACAAATGCGTCAACGCCTGCGTCAGCAAGCGCCTGCGCTCTGTCAAGAACATCTGCTGTAACGCCGAGTGCAGCGGCGCAAAGAAGCCTGTCGTTTTTATCGCGGGCGGTGTTTGGATACTTAACAGCCTTTTCGATATCCTTGATAGTTACAAGTCCTGTGAGTTTACCTGCAGCGTCAACAAGCGGAAGTTTTTCCACCTTAGATTTCATAAGGATAGACTTTGCCTCTTCAAGCGTTGTGCCTGCCTTGCCTGTAACAAGTTGCTCTTTAGGAGTCATAACATCTGCGATTTTGATATCAAAATCTGTCAGGAAGCGAAGGTCGCGGTTTGTGAGGATACCAACGAGGGTGTTGTCCTCAGAACAAATCGGAACACCGCTGATATGATACTTGCTCATAAGTGCGTCCGCATCGCGCACTGTGTGCTGTGGGGATAGATAAAACGGATTAGCAATAACGCCGTTTTCGGAACGTTTAACCTTGTCAACCTCGGTTGCCTGGTCCTCGATAGTCATATTTTTGTGAACAACGCCGATACCGCCCTCACGCGCAATAGCGATAGCCATCTGCGCTTCGGTAACCGTGTCCATAGCCGCTGTCATAAGCGGAATGTTAAGCGTAATGTTGTTTGTAAGTTTTGTGTGAAGGTCAACACCGTCGGGAGTAACGTCTGATTCTGCAGGAATCAAAAGCACGTCGTCGAAGGTAAGGCCTTCTTTTACAAATTTTTCACCGTATCCGTTCATATCTCTGCCTCCAAAAAATTATTTTTACTATTCTATCATTAAAACACTTTAATATCAAGTGTTTATTTACATTTAATGGATTTTACCGCACTCCAGGGTGAATAATAAGTTGTGCCGTTTATCACCTTATAGGAGCGGACGCGGATATAATAAACCGTTTTTGATTTAAGGTTTTTAATAGTTTTTTGGGTTGAAGTGCCTTTAACCTTGTAGGTCTGCACGTTTGCGGAGAAGTTATTTTTTGTGCAGCGCTGAATTTCAAAGCCGCCGGCGCTGATTTTTTTCCAGTTTGCGACAACGGTTTTTGAACGCGTTTTGAGCGTTACTGCAGGCTTTTGCGGCTTGGTGCAGGAGGTAAAAACATTGCTGTAAGCACCGTAGAAATTGCGTTTTGATATTGATTTGTACGCCCTTATACGGAACTTATACGGCAAACCTGCTGACAGTGAACTGATAACCGCAGTTGTTTTGCCTGTAACGAATGCGACTACCTTCCAGCCGCTGCTCCTGTAGCACTCAACGCTGTAGCCTGTAACGCCGCTTGCGGGCGCAGTCCACTTTAGTGTGAGCGAATTCACTCCCCTGCCGCTGCTTGCAAGCGAAAGATTGCCCATCTTTGCAGGTATAATTGCAAACAGTCTGTGCGAAGTGCCGCTGTAACCGCCGACGCCTGTGATATTTACTTTGCCGTAGCCTGTTTTTGTATTGCTGCTGTATTTGACTGTGAAATCATCAGCGGTTAGCGCTTTATCGCCGGACTTTACAGTTGCCTGCGGCTTAATCGCGCCGCCTGTATAAGTATAGCGGCTGTTCGGTATAGACACCGTGCAGTTTGACAGCAGAGTTAAGTCGCTGTTGTCGTAACTCTCGGCGTCAATTTTTTCACCGTATGTTTCGTTATAATACTCACCGTCATAATATTTTTCTTCAGGGATATGCTCGTTTATTATATCTTCCTTGCGTAAATCCGAATAACTCACAAGGAAAAACTTATACTTTATTTTATCGTTTTCATCGTCCCATGTTGTGTCAACATAGTAATACTTGCCGTTAAGCCCAACAAGATTCCATGCGTGCGGAGCCGACGTGATTATACGCACGCTGTATCCGAGTTCCTTGCAAAGACGGTAAAACGCAAGCGAGTAACCCTGGCACACACAACTGCCCTTTGCAAGCGCACCGTACGCGCTGTAAGCGTAAATATTACCGTATGGGTCGTCAACTGCGTCGTAGCAGTATGTGGTGCGATTGCACACAAAATCGTGTACCTTTTTGAGAATCTGATAATCGGACATACCGCTTGTGTTGGTACTGTTTAGAAACTCGTTTACAACGGAGTCCACCTGCTTTTCCTGCGCCGCTGTGTCGTAATAACTTGCGTAAAAAGTAAGCGTGCAATAGTAGTAGCCGCCTGCCATATTGTCGCGTTTTATTTCACTTTCCCAGCCGAGTGTTGACCAGCGTATATAATCGCCGTCGGTACAAGATACGCTAAGCGAATCGTCAGTCGCTTCAGAAAACAGTTCGCCAGTCAGGTTTGAAAGTTTAAACTTGCTGTTGATAGGCGCTGTAGCAAGATAGTAAAGGGTGACTTTCTGACTGCGTTTTTCGAGTCCCGACGCAAGCGTGTTATACAGTTTTTTACCGCGTGAACAGTAGGTTTTGCCGTTGTAAGTTCTCGTCGTTGATTCCTCAACGGTATATTCTTCAAGGGAGCCTGTTGCCACCTCGCGGTTTGCGTAATATGGGTTTTTGATAAAATCCGTTTTGATTTCATCACTTGCAAATACGCTCAGGTTTGGTATGTAAATTGCTATCATAATCAAAATGAGCGACAGTAATGTGCATATTGTTCGTTTCATAATAAATCCTTTAAGTTATCTCTATAGTTTGTCAGTTTATTTTACCCCTACACGTTTGCAGTTATCAAACATAGGGCAGGTATCGCATTTTGGTTTGCGTGCGGAGCAGATGTCCCTGCCAAACAGCACAATGCGATGGCAAAACGCCGCGCCTTCATCTGCAGGCACAACCTTTTTGAGCGCCATTTCAATTTTGACAGGCTCTTTGACATTTACAAGTCCTATGCGGTTTGAAATGCGTATCATATGTGTGTCAACAACAATACTCTCTTTGCCGTAAACGTCGCCTACAATCAGATTTGCCGTCTTTCTGCCAACGCCAGGCAAGGTGATTAAATCGTCGATATTGTCAGGCACAACGCCACCAAAATCATCGCGGATTTTTTGCGCCATGCCGATAATAGACTTTGCCTTGTCGCGGTAAAAACCGCAGGATTTGATGATATCCTCAACCTCGCTCTGCTCTGCGTTTGCATAATAGTCAAGCGTTTTGTAACGTTCAAACAGAGTTGGCGTTACAAGGTTAACTCTTGCATCCGTACACTGTGCTGAAAGCCGTGTCGCGACGAGCAGTTCAAAGGGATTTGACGATGTAAGCGAGCAGATTGCATCCGGATATTCTTTTTTCAGTATCTCAATTGCGTTTAGCGTTCTCTCTTTTCTTGTCATTTGATTTTGTCCCAGTATTTTTTGAATGCCTGCTCGTTTTTGTTGTCGCCGTATTCGTAGTAGTGAGCGTCCTTGATAACATCGGGCAGGTACTGCTGATATGTATAGTGATTTGGATAATCGTGTGGATATATGTAATGCTGACCCTTGACTTCGGCGTCCTCGCCGTCAAAGTGCTTGTTTTGAAGTTGGCGCGGAATCGGACCGATGTTGCCACTCCTGACGTCGCTCATCGCCGCTTTAATAGCATTGTTTGCGCTGTTGCTTTTGGGCGAAGTCGCAACAAGAATTACAGCGTCGGCAAGCGGAATTTCCGCCTCAGGCAAGCCGACCATCATTGCTGCGTCAACTGCCGCTTTGACAATTGGAATTATCTGCGGATAGGCAAGTCCAACATCCTCGCACGCGCAGACCATCAGCCTGCGGCACGCGCTTGGCAAATCGCCTGCCTCAAGCAGCCTTGCAAGGTAGTGAAGCGCAGCGTCAGGGTCAGAGCCGCGCATACTTTTTTGATATGCCGACACTATGTCGTAATGCTCGTCGCCGTCCCGGTCGTAGCGCATTGACGACTTTTGTGCAAGTTCGTCAGCAGTTTCGGCAGTTATCACTTTTTTGCCGTCTGCAAACGGTGTGGCGAGATAGCAGTTTTCAACGGTGTTCAGCGCCTTGCGGACGTCGCCGCCGCAACCCTGCGCAATCTTTTTTGCCACAGAATCCTCGCAAATAACCTCTACATCATTTTCCTTTGCGAGGAAGTCGAAGCCGCGTTTTACTGCAGGGATAATATCCTCTGTCTGTATGCTCTTGAACTCAAAAACAGTAGAGCGCGACAGAATAGCCGAATAGACGTAAAAATACGGATTTTCAGTAGTTGACGCAATCAGCGTGATTTTGCCGTTTTCTATATGCTCAAGCAGGCTTTGCTGCTGGCGCTTGTTGAAATACTGAATCTCATCAAGATAGAGCAAAATGCCCTTTGGCGCGGTGAATGTATCAATCTCAGCAACAATGTTTTTGATATCCTGTGTTGACGCCGTTGTGCCGTTGAGTTTGCGCAGCGCCCTTTTGGTTTTGTTGGCAATGATTGAGGCTACCGTAGTTTTGCCCACACCTGACGGACCGTAAAATATTAAGTTTGGTATCTCGCCGCCGTCAATCATATTGTAAAGCGCCTTGCCCGGTGTGAGCAGGTGCTTTTGACCAACAACGTCGGCAAGTTCAGTCGGACGGATTCTGTCCGCAAGTGGAGTATTCATAGTTTCTCCTTTCAGTCGAAACAGTTTGCAGTTTTCAGTTTCCAGTATCCAGCAATGGATGGGCTGCGCCCATACCCATTATAATAAGCCGTACGCAGCACCTTACAGGCTGGAGTCTGGATTCCGGAAACCGGATACTGTATAGCAAAGCTACGCTTTGCTATACACGCATCCGCAGAAGTTCTGACGGTAAAGGTCGTATTCGCGGCTGAGTTCGATTGAGCGTTTGTATCCCTCGCGCTTTTTGAAGTCTGACGGGAGCCACTTCACGCCGTATTTTTCAGCAATGTCAAAACCTATTTCGTTAATCTTTTGCGAGTTTTTGAGCGGACTGATTGACAGCGTAGTGCAAAAGTAGTCAAACCCCTGCTCTTTGGCAAGCGCCGCCGTCTGCTCAAGTCGCAGACGGTAACATTTGAAGCAACGCTCGCCGCCCTCTCTGACATCTTCAAGTCCTTTTGCGATTTCAAGAAATACGTTGTAGTCGTATTCGCCTTTTACAAGTTCAATTTTATTCTTTGCCGGCAGTGATTCAACAAGCCGTTTTTGCTCTGCAAAGCGTTTTTCAAACTCGCTTTGGGGCGAAATATTTGGATTGAAATAAAACACAGTTATCGCAAAATACTGCGACAGATATTCAAGCGTATAACTTGAACACGGCGCACAGCAACTGTGCAGCAAAAGCCGGGGCACAGCGTTTTGCGATGTTATAGAGTCGATTATTTTGTCGGTTTCTTTTTGGTAATTAACTTTGTTCATATCACTTTTTTGCAAGGAACGGCACAGGGTTGGTTTTTTTACCGTCGATAATAACTTCAAAATGGCTGTGCGGACCTGTTGAGTTGCCCGTTGAGCCGCTGCGTGCAATCTGCTGACCCTTGGCAACGCTTTGACCGACGGTGACAAGGATATCGGAATTGTGTGCGTAAAGGGTTACAATCTGCCTGCCTTTTGAGTCGGTACCGTGGTAAATCATAATGTAGTGGCCGTATGAATAATTGAGTTTTCTGACCTTGATGACAGTGCCTTTTTGAGCGGCAACTACTCTGCTGCCTGTTGGACACGGAAAGTCTGTACCTGTGTGCGGCTTGCCGTTACTGTAATAACCGAACGCACATGACACCGCATAGTGACCCGGCACAGGGAAGGTCATTGCAAGGCTGACGTCCGACTTGTTGTAAAGCGACTTTGCGTCGTCCTCCATCTTCTTCTCCTGACTGTCGCGGTTTTTGGTGACAGCGGTTGTAATTTCGTCGGGGTCTTTTAACCCTTTCAGGAGGGCGTCAATTTCCGCGTCAACTTTTTTGATGATTTCCTCATCCTCATTGTGGAACTCGGTATACACCTTGGCGTTGTGGGTATACACAGCGTACAGGCGGTCGCTTTCCGCCCTGTCGTCGTCAAGCATTATTTTTTTCTTGGCGATGAGTTCCTGGTCATCCTCAACTTTTTTCTGCTCTTTCTTGTATTCGCTGCGCTTTTTGTCAAGCACGGTTTTTGAGGCGTTAATGCGCTCTTTCTGCTCATTGAGTCCGCCCTGCTTGGTTATAATCAGTTTCATCTGCGAGTTAACTTTTTGCAGCAAGTCTGCGTCACTTGCCGACACTGCGCGAATCATCTCAAACCTCGCGAGAAACTGCTCCAAATCCTTACTGCAAAGCAGCGAGGCAATGGCGCTGTCGCTGCCGCTTATGTACATTGCGCGCATGCGCAGGCAATATAAGCCGTAGGTGCGTGTGAACGAGCCTTTTAGTTTGTCATACTCCTTTTGCGACTTGTCAAACTCTGCCTGGAGCGCGGCAATTTTATCCTCAAGCGGCTTGATTTGTTTATCAAGTTTTTCAACCTTTGCGCGCGCTTCCTCAACTTCTTTTGTGAGGACGTCGAGTTCTTTGCCGAGTATGCCAATCTTTTCATCAAGCACCTTGATATATTCCTCGGTGGTTTTGGCATTTTCGCCGAACTGCTCAAGTTTTTCCTGACTCTTTTTCAGTTTTTCCTGCAGTTCTTTTTTCTGCTGAGAGAGCGACTTTTTCGCTTCCTGCTTCTGCTTTTTGACGTCCTTGGTAGTGGTTTCTTTTTCCGTCGTTTTTTCAGCGGTGACCGCCTCAGAAGATTTGTCGTCTGTTTCGCTTGCAAATGCTGCTATCGAGCAGACTGAAAACGTGAGTAAAACTGACAGTAAAACGCATATTATTTTGTTAATTGTGTGCTGTTTCAAGATAATTCCTTCTTTTTTTACGGGAGATAGTTTGCCGGATTTTGCGCACAGTACTGGTCGGGTCCGCCGATACGCACCTCAAAATGACAGTGCGGACCGGTTGAGTTACCTGTTGAGCCGCTGTACGCAATCTGTTGCCCCTTTTTGACATACTGACCGGGGGACACAAGAATATCATTATTATGAGCGTAAAGCGTGTAAACCGCCTTGCCGCTCGCTGTTTTTTTATCGTGACGGATAACGATGTAGTGACCGTAACTGTACTCCAGTATTTTAACAAGAATGACAGTGCCTGATTCGGCGGCTACGATTTTGCAGTTGACATTGCCCCACGTTGAAAAGTCAGCGCCCGTGTGACCGTCGTACGCTCCGAAGGCGCAGGTGATTGTTTTGTACTCAGGGCAAGGATACGTTAAACTAATGTATTCGCTTTGTTTTGGCGCTGTCGTAGTAGGTTTTGTTGATGGCTCTGTGGTTGAGGCGGTATTCGGCTTTTTGCGCGGCGTTTTGGAAGTTGACGGCGCAGTTGTTTCACTCTGCGTGAACATTCTGTCAGCCGCTGCAATATCCGCGTCAATCGAGTCAAGTTCCG
>ONXZ01000274.1 GCA_900321905.1 uncultured Eubacteriales bacterium | reverse complement strand
CGCAAGTAAAAGGACGGCTACAATAGCGATATCAACGTAGTTTACAGTGTAGTTAAAAACTGTCATAATCATTCCTCATCATCAAGGACGTCAATCAGCTGATTCCTTGTAATAAATATTTTTGTTGACAGTTTGTTTGCGCTTGTGATACTGTCGTCGCATTTATACGACTGCTTTTCCTCGCCCTTAGTCATTGAGTAAACAACAACCTTATCGGAGAAAAGCACGCATATCTCGTTAGAAGCGGAAACGTATTTTGGTTTTTGGTTAACCTCAAACGTTGTTTTTACCTTGCCGTTTGAATTGATGTAAGTCACAAAGTTTTCATTTGCGTCGGCATATTTTGAGTAGACGTAAATCAGTTCGCCGTCCGATGTGTAATTAAATGTGACCGTGTGCGCCTTGTCGTGGGCAAAAACTTCCACGTCTCTTTTTTGCGATTTGATAAGATGAACAGACTCATCGCCTATGTAATAAAGTTCACCCGAACTTGTGTACTGCAAGTCAATAACATTGCTCTGCTCGTAGTTAAAAGTTGCTTTTGGCTTATCGTTGCCGATATTATATGTGTGCAGAGTGGTTACAGGCTTTGCTTTTTCCGAAGTTACAGTAGCATACGCAAAACGTTTGCCCGATGAATCAATCGCAACGGCAAGAAGATAGCCGTTATCGGCTCAGGTCCGTCGGGACTTCAGGTTGATTTTGTTGTTGCTGCTGCGAGTAGCGTAAATGACATTTCCTGACTTTGAAACATCGCCGCAGATGATACTGTCCTCTGTGGTTGACTCGTAAACATTCTCAGCGGTGTTGTCGAGCCTGAAACGTGTGCCGCCCTGGTCAACAGTGAACAAATACTTGCCTGCCGAATTCATAATCGGATTACCGTATCCGCTTGAAAACGAATAAAGTTCCTTTGCGTCGGGCGGGTCGATGACCTTGCACGACGAATCTGTGAGCGCAACGATTTTGTCGTTTACAAACGACAGCGAAACTCCTGACGCCGTGTCGAGTTCATATGGATATATATCAGCCTTGGTGCTTGCCGAAAATCCGCCTGTAATGCGTTTTTTCGCCGTTGCAAAGTCAATCTCCGCAACACGCATAATTGCAAGCACAAACACGGTTACTATAAGCACAATCCATATGATTATGCGAATCTTGCGTTCTTTATTAAGTTGCTTTTCTTTTCTGGCGTTTTCACGCTGATGTGATGCCATATTATTCTCCTAATAATTTACTTTATTGAGATACAATCCCTGTGGAGGCGCTGTTCTGCCTGCGCGCTTGCGGTCTTTAGAGGCAATAACTTCAGCAAGTTCGCCCTCTTTAATCTTGCCTTCATTAACAAACAGCAAAGTGCCGACCATAATGCGCACCATATTGTAAAGAAATCCGTCACCCTCAAAGGTGAATGTTATAATATCGCCCTCGCGCTTTACTTCTGCCTCGCTGTTGACAGAGCAGAAGCCTGCAAAGTCGTGTGTGCCGATAAAATGCTTTGCTTCCCTGTCAAGGTAATCAACATCAACGGGATAGCGATAGTGGAAGGTGTATTTTTCAAGAAACGGGTCGCGGAACTTGCCGTTATAAATCTTGTAAACGTACTCCTTTGACACGCAGTTATAACGAGGGTGAAAGTCGAGCGGCACTTCCCTGCATTCCACCGCGCTGATATCAGGCGGAAGTTTGGTATTAAGCGCAAGCACCACGCCGTCGTCGGTTATATTCATATCAGTATCGAGCGTCAGGCAGTACATATTTGCGTGAACGCCGCTATCTGTGCGCGAGCAGCCTTTTACGTCAAGACGCTTTAAAAACACCTGTTCAACTGCGTTTTGGAATTCCTCCTGCACAGAAAGCGCATTTTGCTGCACCTGCCAGCCGTGATACGCTGTGCCGTCATATTTGATTGTAATTAACAGTCTTTTCATTAAATCACGCTTTTAGTAAAAATCATAAGCAGTATAACACCTGCAAAATATGCAACAACAAATGCGAGCGATATATAGTCAATAGCAGACATATGGCTGACATTCATTTTAGTTCTGCCCTCACCGCCACGGTAGCAGCGGCACTCCATAGCGTCAGCAAGTTCGTTTGCACGCCTGAATGATGATATAAACAGCGGTATCAGCACAGGCACAATAGCCTTTGCTCGTTTTATAATTCCGCCTGATTCCATATCTGCACCGCGCGACTTTTGCGCAGCCATAATTTTGTCTACCTCTTCAACAAGAATCGGGATAAAACGAAGCGCGATAGTCATTGTCATTGCAAGCGAGTGAATATCGAGTTTGAACACTTTGAGCGGTTTTAGCAGCGACTCAATAGCGTCTGTGAGTTGGGTTGGGGTTGTGGTGTATGTGAGCATTAAGCCTGTTACCACAAGTATCAGTATACGCAGCGCCATAAACACGGCGTTGTTGATACCGTTTTGAGTAATCTTAATTATGCCGAAATGGAATATCGGCTCGCCTGTGCCGTAAAACAAGTTGAGCAGAGTTGTAAAAATAACGATAAAAAGTATAGGCTTCATACCCTTGAGGATAACTGTGAGTTTGATTTTTGAAACAAGCACAACCAAAAGGGTTACGGCAAGGGCAATGCCCATTGAAACGTAGTTCTGGCAAAAGAAAACTGCGAGCATCATAATAAAAATCAGCACGGTTTTCATACGCGGGTCAATGCGGTGAATCAGCGAATTACCCGGGAAATACTGACCGATTGTGATATCGCCTATCATACAGTCACCTCCCGCAGTCTTTCAAACTCGGCTTTTGCCTGCTCAAGTGTA
>ONXZ01000070.1 GCA_900321905.1 uncultured Eubacteriales bacterium | reverse complement strand
CCGTATGTCATCATAAACGGCTCGCTGCCGATAAACGGCTGTATGCGTTTGATACGTCCGCCAGTCATTGTGTGCATACCTGTATCAACAACGGTAACGCGCCACGGCTCGCAGTGCTGATTATGTATAATCATATCGTTTTTGCCGCTTGTAAAATCAAACGTAATATCGCTGTTGTGCAAAAAGTAATTTGCAAACCACTCTTTGATAATATGCTGTTTGTAGCCTGCGCAAATAATAAAATCATTGTAGCCGTAATGCGAGTATTCCTTCATAATATGCCATAAAATCGGCTTGCCGCCAATCTCAATCATAGGCTTTGGTTTGTACTCACTTTCCTCGCTGATACGCGTGCCGAAACCGCCTGCAAGAATTACAACTTTCATCACATTTCACCCCATATGGGTAAACTCACCCATAGTAAATTAAAATTATATATTATATTAAATCACAAAATATAATTGCTGTCAATAAACGGCATCGTAATTTATGCGTTTGTTGTTTATTATTTTGTTATAAATATTGTGCAAGTTAGACAATTTTAAAATCCATAAAATCACAATATTTACACATTGTATAGATAATTTGCACAAAATATTGACTTTGAATTATTTTTGCTTATTATAGTAATTGTAGTTAGACTACAATAATAAGCAAATAAATCCAAATATAATTTTTAAGAAAGGACTTTTTACTATGGCAACAAAGAAGACAGACGCAGCAAAAGATACTGCAAAAAAGGCTACACAGGCTGTAAAAGAGACTGCTAAAAAAGCAGAAAAGACTGTAAAAGAAACTGCTAAAAAAGCAGAAGGCACAGCCAAGAAGGCTGAAAAGGTTGTAAAGGAAACTGCTAAGAAGGCAGAGAGCACAGCAAAGAAGGCTGAGAAGGCTGCAAAGACTACAGCAAAGACAACCGCTAAGAAGGCTGAGGATACAGCAAAGAAGGCTGAAAAGGCTACAAAGTCAACTGCAAAGAAGGCAGAGAAGGCTGCAAAGACTACTGCTAAAAAGACAGAGAAAGTTGCAAAGAAGGCAGCACAGAAACTCGCTACAAAGGAAGTTTACTTTGAGTTTGCTGACAAGCAGATTGAAGTTGGCGACATCAACGAAAAGGTTGAGGCTGCTTGGGTTGCAGCAGGTCACAAGGCTTCTTCAATCAAGTCTGTAAGACTTTACGTTAAGGCTGAGGACAGCGCTGTTTACTATGTAATCAACGAAAAAGAAAGCGGCAAGATTGTACTCTGATTAACTTAACCGCAAAACACAAAGACTGCATCAACTGAGATGCAGTCTTTTTTTATACTATCGACAGAACTTCGTCGAGCGTTTTAATTTCGTAATCTATACGCAGTGATTTGTCAGGCGCGTTACCGTTTGGGTTGTACCAGCAAGTTACAATTCCTGCGTTTGCACCGCCTTTAATGTCACTTGACAGCGAGTCGCCCACAATCATTATTTCACTTTTATCTGTGTCTGAAAGCGTGCTGAAAACTGCGTCAAAAAATCTGCTGTCAGGCTTTTCAAACCCCACCTCGTCAGAAATAAACGCGCCGTCCATTATTTTGGCAAACCCTGATTTTTCAAGTTTCTTTTTCTGCACAGAAAGTGTGCCGTTTGTTACAATATATTGCTTGCAATCTTTTGCAAGCCGCTTCACTATGCTATACGAATTCTCAATAAACTCAACGGTTTCAGGAAGGGCGTCCTCATAAAAGTGCCAGAAATCTTCAGGCGAAACAGAGGTTATTCCCTCTTTTTCAAAAAATTCAACAAAGCGCAGCACCTTGACCTGGTCTTTTGTGATTTCGCCGCGCTCGAGCATTTTCCAATGTTTCAGGTTTATCGCTGAATACCTTGCAACCATCTCATCTGTACAAATGCCAATATTAAAATGTTTAAACGCCGCTTTAATGGCGTTGCTCTCGCTCACACTAAAATCGAGCAGAGTGCCGTCCAAATCCCATAATATAACTTTAATCATATTATAAATATATCATACGGCAAGGCAAAAAGCAACAACCGCAAGCAACGAAAAACACCGCCCATTAAGGCGGTGTTTATATTAAGTATTATTCCATTATGCCGGGTTTGGAGCATCAACAGGGCAAACACCTGCACATGCACCACAATCGATGCATGTATCAGCATCAATCTGATACTTTGTATCGCCTTCTGAAATAGCGCCTACAGGACACTCGCCTGCGCAAGCACCACACATAATGCAATCATCGTTAATTGCGTATGCCATAATTCTACCTCCTTGAAGATTTGAAATACCTATTTCTAAATATAATATAACAAAGAGTATACAAAAATGCAAGTAGTTTTTGCAAATTGTACGACAATTTAGTTTTTCACAATGCGCACTTCGTTCCTGTTAACGGTAATAGGAGCGCCGTCAGGCACGTTGTCAAGGCGCACTTTGAGCATACCTGTGAGCACTGCGCTGTCCACTACAACACCTCTGCCCTCGCGGCAGTCAACCTTTGTGCCGACCCTCGGTGTAATCTTGTTTAAATACTCATATGAATTCTGCTCATATTTAAGGCAGCACATCAGCCTGCCGCAGCAACCGCTGATTTTGCCGGGCGAGAGCGACAGTCCCTGCTCTTTAGCCATTTTGATTGAAACAGAGTGGAAGTCGTTGAGGAATGTAGAACAGCAAAACGGTCTGCCGCACACGCCGAGACCTCCGAGCATTTTTGCCTCGTCACGCACGCCAATCTGGCGCAGTTCAATGCGCGTGTGGAATTCGGACGCAAGGTCCTTGACAAGTTCACGGAAGTCCACTCTGCCGTCCGCAGTAAAGTAGAAGATGATTTTTGAACGATCAAAAGTGTATTCAACTTCTGTCAAATCCATCTCAAGTCCGTGGTTTTCAATCTTCTTTTTGCAGATGGTGTAAGCCTCGTCTGCTTTCTTTTTGTTTTCCTCATAGCGAGCAATATCATTTTCAGTCGCGACACGCATAATCGGCTTGAGCGGCTGAACGACCTCATCATCACTAACTTCTTTAACACCTGATGAAGCGATACCGCACTCTACGCCGCGAGCCGTTTCGACTATAACAAAATCGCCTTTTTTTGCCTCTGTATCTTTTGGGTCAAAATAATATGTTTTGCCTGTGTCCTTAAAGCGAACACCCACAACTTTTACCATTGGTTAAACCTCTCAATTATCTATTCTGCGCTCTGCGCAGTTCGTAGCATACCTTTGTTATCAGTATAGCGTTATTACCGTTTGTGTCTGCATACTTAACAAGTTCATCACAAGTTGTAATCAGCCGCATAAGTTTTGCCTTGCCGAGCGTGGAGTTGAGCATTTTTGCCTGTTCCCTCTGCCCCGATAAAAGCGCCGTGCCTGTGCTGTAAACAAGCGCGTCGCGCAGTATTGATTTTAGCAGTGACAGCGAAGCAATAAGCGTTTCGCGGTCACGCTCAAAAACGGAGCAGACCTTTAGCAAATCATACTCGTTAGGCTTTATAATCGCCCCTGCCATATCACGCGCAATACCGCTGATTTTTGACAGTTTGCCGTCGCCGAGCGACTGCATTGCTTTGCCGATGTTGCCGCTCCACACCTCAAGAGCAGACAGGGCGTCGGTGTAGTCAACATCTTCCATTTCATTGCAGATAAACTCTGCGCCCTGCGGTGCGTCAACACCCTCAAGAGTCAGCACCACGCTGCGCGACAGCACAGTTTCAAGCAGTGCGCTCTTGCTGTTAACTGTCAGGATAAGTACTGCGTATGACGGCGGTTCCTCAAGAATTTTGAGTATAGCGTTCTGCGCGCTGTCGCCCATACAGTGGCAGTTGCCGAGAATATATACTTTGAAGTCCGCTTCGTTAGGACTGACGTAAATATCGTTTTTTACATCACGCACAACGTCAACGTGAAACGACCTTGCTCCGCCCGTTGCCGAATACTCAAACAAATCGGGGTGATAACCCTTTGCCGCCTTGCTGCACTGGGTACACTCGTGGCACGGTTTTTCCCCTTCGCTGCGGCAAAAAAGCGCAAGCGCAATCTCCCTTGCAAGGGTGCGTTTACCAAGACCTTCGTCGCCCTCAATTACAATAGCGTGCGGCAGTCTGTCAGACTCCATCAGATATGCAAGTTGTTCCTTTACTTTTTCGTTACCGATAAAATTAAACTTCATATATCAACTAAAACTTATGAAAATCCTCCACATCAAGTGTGAACGCAACTGCGCCGTGCTCCTCAACATCAATCTCCTGCTTGAGGAATGAGCCGGAAAGCGTACTTTTTACACCGCTTGTTTTAACAGTGCGTTTTTTTACATTATCTTTGAGTATAGAATAAAATTTTTCAACTTTATCATCGTCGCAACCAACAATAACGGCGGTGTGACCGTCTACAAGAAACTGTCCCGTGGTGGCGATTTTGGTTGCGGAATAGCCCTCGCGCGCCGCTGCAGCAAGAACCTTATCAACATCCGAATTGGATATTATCGTCATTACAAGTTTCATTAAATCACTCTTTCAAAATTTTATAATCTAAGCCACTGTAATTATACCGCATTATTAGGTTTTTGTCTATTTGAATTTGCTATATTTTACAATTTGGAAATATTTATATTACGTTCTGTATATTTACACTATCGACGCAAGCGCAACTATAACAGGCATTGTAATTACAGATAATACGCTCGTCTGCCCCACAAGTTCCGACGGCAGCGCTGTGTCGTTGTCATACTTTGCGCTGTACATTGCGGTGTTAGTAGCAATTGGCGCCGAGGCAGAAATAGTAAGCGCTGTACGCATTGTGCCTTCAACCCCCATAAGTTTGAACACAAACATCATTGTAAGCGGAATAACTATCAGCCTGAGAAAAGACACAAAATATATCTCTTTTTTAGCAAAGATATTTTTAAAATTGCAGTTTGCAAAAAACGTGCCGAAAACAATCATTGCCATCGGAGAGTTGCAAGCGGCGACTCTGCCCATAGCGTCTGACAAAAAATCAGGTAGCGTTACGCCTGCGAAAAACAGCGGCATACCGATGATTACGCTGATTGAGCCGGGATTTAAAATCAGGTTTTTAACATTGATTTTTGCCTTGCCTCCTGAAATCTGATTGATACCGTATGTAAACGCAAACACGTTGAACACAGCAACATAGCAAGAAGAATAGAATATTCCCTCCTTGCCGACAACGCTCTCTGCAAGCGGTAGCGCAAGGAACGCGGCGTTGCTAAAAGTGGTTGCGTAGTGGTAAATACCCTGCTCCATCTTTGGACGCTTGCGGAATGTAAGCGAGGAAATACCCACACCGAGCAAATGCGTAAGCACCGCGAGCAAAAAAGCAATGCCAAGACCTTTGATATGTTCAGGCGTGCGCTCCATTGACAAAAACGAGTTGACAACGGCAATCGGCAAGATAATATTAAACAGCAAATCGACAAGGCGTTTGCCGTCAGCCTGAACAAATATTTTTGTTTTGTCCGCAGCAAATCCAAGTCCTGCAATCATATAGAGAATCAGCACCTGAATCGCAACGGTTTGTAAATTGCTTAAAAAATCATTTGCCATATTTAACTATTCTAATCTTTAAAGTAAACGAAAACAACGCGATAAACAGCACAATCACTGCAAAAAGGTTTTCGTAATCAAAAAAGTTTTTATTATCCGCAATAACGAGCGATACGCGCGACACAAAGTACAGCGCGCCGCACATTGTCATAACGTCCGCAAAGTAAAGGGTGAGCCGTGACGCCTGTGCGTCCTTGAACGCCTCGTACGCAAAGCGGTAGAAAAACAGCAAGCACGCCGCAACGACAACCGCTTTCAAAAAATCGGACGGTTTTGCAACATTTACATATCCGAGCAGCAAGCCGGATATTTTTACAGCCGCCCACAAAAGCGGTGTAAATGCGATAAGTGAAAAACGTTTGAAGTTGTATTTGTCATCGCCAAACGACATTGCAACAAGCATAAACTCAAATGCACTGAGCAGCGAAAACACCATACTCAGCGAAAACAGCGGTATTGCAGCAACGCTGTGAGTTTTGCCGCTGACGCACTCGTATATTTTGACAAGATACGCCACCGTATCCGCCGCAAATCCTGCAGCGCACAGGTATGAAACAGCGCGCATATACGCGGTGTCTGTGAGTTCAAACAGTTTTGCCGCAACTTTTATCTTCGCATTTGATGCTAAAAGCGTTATAAACGAAACCGCAATCAGCGCATACGCCGCGATTACATAACCCGCGCCGAGTGAAAGTACAGTCTGCACCGCAATAAGCACAGCCGCAGCAATAACAGTCAGCGCTGACACAACTGTGAATACTGAAATTGAAAGCGCCACTTAATTACCTCTTGTCAATCGGAACAAACTCACGCGGTTTTGACACACTCTTGTAAGCAGGTCGCATAATTCTGCCAGAAGTAGTAATCTCCTCAAGTCGGTGAGCAGACCAGCCTGCAATACGGGCAGTGGCAAACAGCGGTGTATAAAGGTCGCCCGGAATGCCAAGCACTCTGTAAACAAGACCCGAATACAGGTCAACATTTGCACACATTGCCTTATCAACGCCCTTGAGTTCAGCAAAAACTTCAGGCGTAAGTTTTTCGATATTTCTGAGAGTGCGGTACTCTTTTTCAAAACCATGTTCGTAGGCGAGTTTCTTTGCATTGTCACGCAGTATAACGGCACGCGGGTCGCTCTTTGTATAAACAGCGTGACCCATACCGTAAACAAGACCTGACTTGTCGTTTGCCTCTTTGTTAAGAATTTTAACGAGCATATCGCGCATCTGTCCCTCGTCAGTTGGGTCGGCACAGTTTTCAAGAATATAATCCATCTGCTGGGATACCTTGATATTTGCACCGCCGTGGCGTGGTCCTTTGAGCGAACCGAGACCTGCAGCAATAGCGGAATATGTATCAGTTCCGCTCGATGTCAGAACGCGAGTTGCGAAAGTTGAGTTGTTACCGCCGCCGTGGTCAGCGTGAAGCATAAGGCAGATATCAAGAAGGTGTGCTTCCTCCTGCGTGTAC
>ONXZ01000088.1 GCA_900321905.1 uncultured Eubacteriales bacterium | reverse complement strand
GACTGGACTCTGGAGTCTGGATTCTGGAGTCTGGGTTCTGGAGTCTGGATTCCGGAAACTATAAAGGGCTTCCGTCTTCTTGAGACGAAAGCCCTGTTCCGTGGTACCACTCAAATTGCAGGTTGCCCTGCCACTCAAAGACTTTAACGCAGTCATACGCTCTGCTTACTTGCTCGCAGAGGACTCCGCGGCTGAAATTCACGCATCAACGCCAATGTGCTTACACCGACCGCACACTCTCTTGATAACAAAAGATGCCCTACTTACACCGTTTCAATGTCAAATATGTTTTAATAGATTATAATATTTTATTATTAATATGTCAAGTTTTTCACAAAAAATTATAAAAACTATTGTAATTTTAAAAAATTTTGTATATAATGGTTTTCATAGTGTATTATTATATACTTTTTTCACACGGAGGTGACTTTAAATGACTGATAAGACTATGACCTTTAAAATCGGCGGCAATGACGAAGATGTTATGAAGGAAACTCTGACTAAGGTTTTTGACGCTTTGCAGGAAAAGGGATATAATCCTGTCAATCAGATTGTAGGCTACATTCTTTCAGAGGACCCTACTTACATTACTACGCACAATAACGCGAGGAGCCTTATCCGCCGCCTTGACCGCGATGAACTTCTTGCGGAAATGGTTAAGTCATACCTCGGCTAAAATAATACGAAAGTGAGGTGTTACCCTTGGCAGAGAAGAAAGACGCTAAGACTGAAAAGTTTTTGGAATACAAGGGCAAGCCGCTCGTAAGAAGCGGAAACACTATTTACTACGGCGATATGAACGACCCGTATGTTATTTGCCTCGGAATTAAAAATTCAGAGGATTTAAAGGACATCAAACTCGCAGGCGATGTCACAATACAACTTATGTACACCGACGAGGATATCCCGCCAAAAGACAGGATTATCAAAAAGAGCGAAAAGAAAGGTCTTTTCAACGCGCTCGACCTCGGCGCCGCATGGCTTGAAAGACAGTTAAAAAAAGGTTAACCCAGTGGGTTAACCTTTTTTAGTTTCCAGTTTCCAGTTTCCAGATTCCAGAAAAAAAGCGCCGTGCGGCGCTTTTTTATAATCCTGCTTTTTCTTTAATATATTTGCGTGCTTTGACTGCGTACTCAAACGGGTTTGCCTTTGCAGGGTCCTGCTCTGCTTCAACAACAACCCAGCCTTCGTAGTCGTTTTCGGCAAGGATGTCGAAAATCGGCTTGAAGTCAACATCGCCGTCGCCCGGCACGGTAAACACACCTGCGCGAACAGCGTCGAGGAAACTCATATGCTGCGGCACAACCTGATTGTTGTAAACATCAAGACGAACATCCTTGAGGTGAACGTGCTTAATACGGTTAACGTACTTTTTAAGCACCGGCACAGGGTCAATACCTGCAAATGTGAGATGACCTGAGTCAAAGAGAAGGTAAACAAGGTCAGGGTCGGTAATCTCCATAAGTTTGTCAATTTCCTCAACCGTCTGCACGCCTGTACCCATATGGTGGTGAACTGTGAAGTACATACCCTTGCTCTTTGCATAAGCGCCCATCTCGTTAAAACCTTTGGCAACAACTGCCCACTCCTCATCGGTGTAGTAAGGCTTTTCATCAAGGATTGACTTTGTAAGGTCGCCCTGAATTGAGTTGCCCTGCTCTGACGCGCCGATAACGCGTGCGCCGAGTTTGTAGAGTTTGTCAGCGTGAGCCTTGAACGCTTCTATAGTTTCCTCATAAGGTTTTGAGGTGAGGTATGACGAGAACCACGCGTTACAAATCTGCAGTCCCCTGATATCAAGATAAGGCTTTAAAACGTCAGGGTCTGACGGGTATTTGTTGCCGATTTCAGAGCCCTTAAAGCCTGCGAGCGCCATCTCGCTGATGCACTGCTCAAATGTATTTTCCGCACCGAGGTCAGGCATATCGTCGTTTGTCCAGCCGATTGGTGCGATAGCAAGTTTAACTTTTTCGGGATTAAGCATATAATTTCTCCTTCGTCGAAATTAGGCTATGAGCTGCAGGCTACAAGCTACAAGCTTGCAGTTACTCGCTGCGCTCAAACAATTATAATTGGGTGAGGGCAAAGCCCTCCCTAAAGCCTGAAGCCTGTTGCTTGAGGCTATAAGCCGAAAACATTTGATTTAATAATCAAATGTTTTTGCAATATTTTCCTGCATATCCTTATACGCAGCGGCTACTGTTTCGCTCTTTGAAACTTCTGCAACGCCTACACGCCACCAACTCTCAAAGCCGGGAGTCATTGTCTTTGGCAGAACTTTGATATCAAATACGCAAGCCTTTGTCTGCTTTTTAGCGTCCTCAAGCGCTGCGCGGAGTTCGTCAGAAGTGTGGATTGAGTAGCCCTTTGCGCCGTAACCCTCTGCAATTTTTGCAAAGTCAACGGTCATATCTGCGCCGTCAAGCATACCGGTTTTCGGATTTCTTGCGCGGAAAACAGTGCCGAAGGTGTCAGTACCCTGATTGTTCTGCAGGTTTTCAATACAACCCCAGCCGAGGTTATCAAACAGGCAAACGTTAATCTTTAAACCTTCCTGAAGGGCGGTATAAAGTTCGCTGTGACCCATAAGGAATGAACCGTCGCCGCAGAAGGTGTAAACCTCTGATTCAGGCTTTGCAAGTTTTGCGCCGAGCGCGCCGTTAACCTCGTAGCCCATATTTGAATAACCGTATTCCATATGATATGTACCGCGTGCTTTAGGTCTGAACAGACGCTGCATATCGCCCGGAAGCGAGCCTGCCGAGCCGAGAGCGATGTCGTCATCGTCCATAAACTCGTTGATGATACCGAGCGCAAGAGTTTGGTTAAGACCGCCCGGAAGTTCCTTTGTGTAGTAGTCGTCAACGATTGAATCCCACTCTGTTTTAGCGGCTTCAATCTCTGTAGTATACGCAGTTTTGTAGCCGTCAAGCGCACCGTCAAGCGCGGTAATAGCCTCGCGTGCGTCAGCAACAATAGCCTCTGCGTCCATTTTGTAAGCGTCAAACGGGCAGATGTTGATACCGAGAACTTTTCTGTTTTCATTAAACAGCCACTTTGACGATGTGGTGAAGTCGGTAAATCTTGTACCTACGCCGATAACAAGGTCAGCGTCCCTGCCGATAACGTTGGCAGCCTTGCCGCCTGTTACGCCGATACCGCCGAGGTTGAGCGGGTGCTTCCAGTCGATAAGACCTTTGCCCGCCTGTGTTTCGGAAATCGGGATATTGCACTTTTCAGCAAGTGCAAGCAGTTCCTTCTCCGCGCCGCTGTAACGCACACCGCCGCCGCATACAATAATAGGCTTTTTAGCCGCCTTAATCATCTCAGCCGCTCTGTCGAGTTGTGACGCGCTGATAGGTCTGCGGTCGATATGCCAAACACGCTTTTGAAGGAAGTGTTCAGGGTAATCATACGCTTCGCCCTCAACGTCCTGCGGCATTGCAAGGCAAACCGCGCCTGTGTCCGCAGGGTCAGTCAGCACACGCATTGCGTTAATGCAAGCGGTCATCAACTGCTCGGGGCGAAGAATTCTGTCAAAATAGTGGCAAACGCCTTTGAACGCGTCAGTAACAGTTCTGCCGTAGTTGTCAAAAAACTCTGCCTGCTGAAGCACGGGGTCAGGCTGACGGCAAGCAAAAGTATCGCCCGGCAGAACGAGAAGCGGAATTCTGTTTGCAGTAGCACAACCGCAGGCAGTTACCATATTTGTTGCGCCGGGGCCGATTGACGAAACGCACGGAATAATCGCTTTTCTGTCCATCTGCTTTGCATAAGCAACAGCGGCAAGCGCCATATTCTGCTCGTTCTTGCCCTGGAAGAATGTAAGATTGTGTCCGCCCTGTTCAAGCGCCTCACCAACGCCGACAACGCAGCCGTGGCCGAAAATACCGAACATGCCCGAAACGAACTTTGTTTCAACGCCGTCAACTTCGATATACTGATTGTCAAGGAATTTTACAAGCGCCTGTGACATTGTAAGTCTTTGTCTTTTCATAATTTTCTCCTTATCAGTCGAAAAAGTTTGCAGTTAGCGGTTAGCAGTTTGCAGTTGTTTGACGGGCTCTGCCCGTACCCATTGTAGGGAGCGATGCCCACATCGCTCCGCGGGTCGCCGAGGTCGTCGACCCCTACAGTCTGCTAACGGCATACGGCTAACGGCTAACTGAAATAGAATTACATTTCTATTTCATCAAGTTTAACCGGTCTGTGTTCTGCAACCGACTTCTTTGCAGCAAGTCCGAGGCGGAGCGCTTCAAGACCGTCGTTTACAGTAGTCTGTGTTGCTTTGTCGTTAACAACAGCGTCGATAAATTCTGTCATCTCGTCTGTGAAAGACTGCATATATCTCTCAAGGAAGAAATAGAGCGGTTTATCGGTTGTGTTGCCGTTTTCATTAATATATGAAACATTGGTTGGTGTGTCGTTTGCGGCAGAAGCCTGACCGCCTGAGCCAAACACTTCAAGGCGCTGATCGTAGCCGTAGCAAGCCTTGCGGCAGTTGTCGATAACGCCGATTGCGCCGCTCTTGAACTTGAGTGCAACGAGCGCTGTGTCAACATCGCCTGCTTCGCCGATTGCAGGGTCAACCATAACGGTAGCGTTAGCGTAAACCTCGTCAACCTCACCGCCGATAAAGCGAGCCATATCAAAATCATGAACAGTCATATCAAGGAAGATACCGCCTGATACCGCAACATATTCAGGTGCCGGAGGCTCAGGGTCGCGCGATGTGATTTTGATTATCTGCAAATCGCCGAGTTTGCCGTCGTTTGCAAGTTCTTTAATATGAGCAAAGTTATGGTCGTAACGCCTGTTAAAACCAATCTGCAGTTTAACGCCTGCCTTGTTAACTTCGTCAATAACTTTTTTAATCTTTGCAACTGTAAGGTCAACGGGCTTTTCGCAGAAAATGTGCTTGCCTGCCTGTGCAGCCTCGCAAGCGATATCTGCGTGCGTATCTGTTGATGAACAAATAAGCACAGCTTCAATTTCAGGATTGTCAAGAATTTCGTGATAGTCCTGATAGTAGTTAGGAATACCGAGTTCTTCTGCAACTTTTTTTGCGCCGTCAACATAGATATCCGAAATGGCAACAATCTCTGCCTGCGGGATATGATATGTAATTGACTTTGCGTGAACCTGACCGATTCTGCCTGCGCCGATGATACCAACCTTTAATTTTTTCATAGTACACCTCTCAATTTTTGTGCCGAGCACATATTCAATTTATTGTAACACAGCGGCAAGTATATTTCAATATTATAAAATAACAATTTCATTACAATTTCATATAATAAAAAGAAAATTACAGTCCCATACTTGCCGTGCGGTGGCGCATGCCCGTGAATAGCCGCACGGCAGGGACTGTTAATTTGCCGTTATTATTCTTTTTCGGTTATATCGTAAAGACCGGTTTTCGGATTGTATTTGTGAAGAAGAGTGTAACCGTCGTTTTCATAAGATTCAAACCGGTTTTCCTCCTCGTTATAGTAGCCGTTAGTGTAAAGATAATCGAGTTTTTCCATAGGCTCTTTGTCTTTTTCAGACAGCGAGTCGTAGTAATCTTTAACGGCGCTGTAAGCGTTAACGCGAGCCATATTGTAAGAACGCGGGTCGCGGCTGCTTTTATCAACCTTGATTTTGCCGTTTTTAAACTTCAGGTCGTCGTTGTTTTCCACATACATTACAATCTGATTTTTTGCATTGTTTGACAGCACTTTGTCGTCTCCTTTTGCAATTTCAACAAGATACGGTATTGCCGAATCAGACGACTTGCGAATTGCCGAGGTGTCAAGCATTTCAATCCTGCCCTCGTTGTACGCCCTGATGTTATACTCGGCGCAGCGCGCGTCGATATTTGCAAAGGTCAGAGCAATAAAGAGCGCGGAGCAAATAAGGATTATCGGCTGGAAGTAACTGATTTTCGGCGCAAAGATATGCACGATGAAAAACGCAATCATAACGAGAATCATCACCATCAGCGTGCAGACAAGCACACGGTTGACCGACAGACCGTAAATGCTGATATTAAGGCGCATTTTTTGCATGGCAATCACAATAAGCAGCACGGAAAACAGAGATATAAAGCACGACAGCGCCTTGATAACTCCCCTGCCGCCCTCGCGTTTTGTGAACAGTCGCACGGCTGACACTATCAGCACGTTGATTACACACACAGCAAACATCTCGTAAAATCCGCGGCGTGCAAACGCGCTTGCGGTGT
>ONXZ01000015.1 GCA_900321905.1 uncultured Eubacteriales bacterium | reverse complement strand
ATTGAGCCGCCGTTCCTTTGTCTTGTTGTAAGCGGCGGTCACTCGCACATTGTGTCTGTTAAATCGTACACGGATTTTGAAGTTATCGGCAAAACACGCGATGACGCTGCCGGCGAAGCGCTTGACAAAGCAGGGCGCACTATGGGACTTGCGTATCCCGGCGGTATAAGCATTGACAAACTCTCTCCCGAAGGCAATGAAAACGCGTTTGCATTCCCTGTTCCGAAGGTTAGCACTTCGCCCTATGACTACTCTTTCAGCGGACTCAAAACTGTTGTTATCAACATTGTTCACCGTGCAGAGCAAAAGGGTGAAACCATAAATACTGCTGACCTTGCCGCATCGTTTCAAAATGCGGTTGTAGGCTGTTTGCTGACTAATCTTGAAAAAGCGGCTGTCGATTTTGGCTTTTCTAAAATCGTGATTGCAGGCGGCGTGTCGGCAAACTCAAAACTCCGTGCAGAAGCGGCGGCAATGTGCAAAAAGCATGGCTGGGAACTCAATATTCCCGAACTGAAATACTGCGGCGATAACGCGGCAATGATTGCTTCACAAGGCTATTTTGAATACCTTGCAGGCGTCAGAGCAGACGAGAGCCTTAACGCATATGCAACTATGCCGCTTGACGAAGTGAGATTTTAATGTGTTAAATTTGTGACAATTTAATGAATTTTAATGTATAACTATTGCACATTTACTTAAAATTAAGTATAATTATGCTAAAAAAATAGAACATAGTTTTATTTGTATTTTTTTCAAAGGAGATTAAGATATGAACACAAATCTTACAAAAAATCCTTCACTCCTTGCCTGGCTTGATGAAAAGGTTGACTTTTTAAAGCCTTCGCAGATTGTTTGGATTGACGGCTCAAAAGAGCAGATTGACGCTCTCAAGGCTGAGGCTTGTGAAACAGGCGAAATGATTAAACTCAACGATGAACTTCTTCCTGACTGCTATCTTCACAGAACTGCAGAAAATGACGTTGCCCGTGTTGAGGCACGCACACTTATCTGCACTTCTAAGGAAGAGGACGCAGGTCCGACCAACCACTGGATGGACCCGAAAGAGTGCTACGCAATGCTCGATGAGATTGCCAAAGGCTCTTATGAAGGCAGAACAATGTACATCATTCCTTATTCAATGGGTCCTGTTGGTTCACCATTCTCAAAAATCGGTATCGAAATCACAGACTCAATCTACGTTGTTCTCAATATGAACATTATGACAAGAGTCGGCAAAGCAGTTCTTGACTGCCTTGGCGACAGCAACGACTGGGTACGCGGTATGCACTGCAAGTGCGACGTTGACCCTGAAAAGCGTTGGATTGTTCAGTTCCCTGAGGACAATACTATCATATCTGTTAACTCAGCATACGGCGGCAACGTACTTCTCGGTAAAAAGTGCTTCGCGCTTCGTATCGCTTCTTACCTCGGTAAAAACGAAGGCTGGCAGGCAGAGCATATGCTCATCCTCGGTCTTACAAAACCGGGCGAAGAAACAAAGTACATCTGCGCTGCATTCCCGTCAGCATGCGGTAAAACCAACCTCGCAATGCTTATCCCGCCTGAGGGATATCTCCGCAAGGGTTACAAAGTTGAGTGCGTAGGCGACGATATTTCATGGATTCGCAAAGGTCCGGATGGCAGACTTTATGCTATCAACCCTGAAAACGGCTTCTTCGGCGTTGCTCCGGGTACAAATGACAAATCTAACCCGAACGCTCTTGCTGCTACAAAGAAGGGCACAATCTTCACAAACGTTTGCCACAACCTTGACAACAACACAGTATGGTGGGAAAAACTTGACAAGAATCCGCCAACACATTGCATCAACTGGAAGGGCGAGGAAATTAACGGCACATCTGACGAACCGCTTGCTCACCCGAACTCAAGATTTACTGCACCTGCAGTTAACTGCCCGTGTCTGTCACCTGAATTTGAAAATCCGAACGGTGTTCCGATTTCTGCATTCGTATTCGGCGGCAGACGTGCAAAACTTACTCCGCTTGTATATCAGTCAAAGAGTTGGAACAACGGTGTATTCGTAGGCTCAATTATGGGCTCTGAAACAACTGCTGCAGCAACAGGCGCAGTTGGTGTTGTTCGCCGCGACCCGATGGCTATGCTTCCGTTCTGCGGTTACAACATGGGTGACTACTGGAAACACTGGATCGAAATCGGTGCAGGTCTTGACCCTGAAAAAGCACCTAAAATCTTTAACGTTAACTGGTTCAGAAAAGACGAAAACGACGACTTCATCTGGCCCGGATTCGGCGACAACCTTCGTGTACTCGACTGGATTATCGACCGCTGCGAAGGCAAGGTTGACGCTCAGGAAACTCCTATCGGCTACCTTCCATACGCAAAGGATATCAACCTTGACGGTCTTGATATGACAGAAGAAGAACTCGACAAGATTCTTGACGTTGACAAGGATGCTTGGGCTGAGGAATTTGCCGGCGTTGACGAACTCTACGCTAAGTTTGGCGACAGACTTCCTCAGGAACTCGCAGACGAACTCGCATCAGTTCGCGCCGCATTTGAAAAATAAATCTACAGGGTAAGTAAAAAGCATCGACTCAGGTCGATGCTTTTTTAGTGGATAGTGTTATTATTGTGTAAAAGGCGGGTTATTCCGCCTTTTTCTTTCGTGTCATCAGTTGATGTACGGCTTCTTTTGGCGTTACTTTGCCGCCGACAACGGCGTCTGCCATTTCAACAATAGGCATTTCAACCTTGTACTTTTCAGCGAGTTCAATCGCTGCAGGGATTGCGTTGATACCTTCAACAACCATGCCAACTTCATGCACTGCCTGCGATACGGGTATGCCCTGACCTATGCGGTAACCGCAGCGGTTGTTACGGCTGTGCATACTTGTTGCGGTAACAATAAGGTCGCCTATGCCTGCAAGTCCGAGGAAGGTCTGCTCGTGGCAACCCATAGCAAGACCGAGCCTTGTAATCTCCGCCATACCTCGTGTAATCAGCGCCGCCTTTGCGTTGTCGCCAAAGCCGAGACCGCTCGACACGCCTGCCGCAAGCGCCATAATGTTTTTCAGCGCGCCGCAGAGTTCAACGCCGAGCATATCGGAGTTTGTGTAAACTCGCATGCAGGTGTTCATAAAAATCTCCTGCACATATTTTGCGGCGTTTTCGTCCTTTGATGACGACACAATAGCAGTAGGTAAATCACGCGCAACTTCCTCTGCGTGTGTGGGACCTGACAGCGCAACAATCTTGAACTTGCCTTTCGGCTGTGCTTTTGTGAGTTCGTCCTCAATTATTGCAGACATTGTCATAAGCGTGTCCGCTTCAATACCCTTCGCAACGTCAACTATAACTTGCTCAGGTGTTATGAACTCTGCCGCGTTTGCTGCTGTTGCACGCACATACGGTGACGCTACAGAAAACATAATCAGGTCTTTGCCTTTGCAAGCCTGTGACAGTGAGTTTGTGTACTCAATCTCTTTGGGTATTTCAACGCCGCTGAGATTTGGGTGTTTGTGAGTTTTAGTCAGTTCATCAAGTTCTTTTTGAACTGCCGACCAAACAGTTACTTTGTGATTGTTGAGGCATAACATTCTTGCAAGCGCAATGCCCCAGGTGCCTGCGCCGAGTACGCCGATATTTGCCATATCAAACTCCTTAAATTATTTATCGGACGATATTATTCATCGTCCGAATTGTTATTTTTATTCGAGTAAAGTGTAAATATTTTAGTGCCTGTGTATATGTTAACAAGGCTCGCTGCGAGATACACAGCGGCGGAAACAAGCATAACAGCAATTTCCCTTGCGGCTGCGCCTGTAACGCCAAAGTAGATGAAAAAACAGGTGATAACAGCGGGGAAAATAGCCCATACTATCGGGTACAAAACCGTGATTTCCTCTCTCTTGTACTCGCCTACAAGCATTGTAAGCACAATGCCAAGCAGCATAGTGCCGAGACTGAAAAGCGCCATGTTGAAAAACAGGCTCTCGTTATAGTTAAAACCGTTTATTATGAACACGGCAATATAATCCTTGTGCAGCATTTTAATCAGTACAACCGCAAGGCCTACGCCGTAGGTGCAAAGGTTGATAAATGTTGCCAAAACTTTTGCAAACTTATCCATTTATCTGCCCTCCAAAAAGTTTTTAACTTCTGCTAAAAATCTGTCCATTTCACCGTCTGTGCCAATTGTAATGCGCACATATTTTTCAATCCTCGGCAGGCTGAAATAGCGTATAAATACTTTTTTTGTTTTGAGGTATTCAAACAGTTCCTTCATACTGTAACCGTCGTGCGTTGCAAGTATGAAGTTTGTCTGCGAGTCAAGCACTTCAAAGCCGAGTGCGCGCATTTCGTCAGTAACGCGTGTTCTTGTTGCTATTACTTTGCCGGTGGTTGTTTTAAAGTATTCATCGTCCTCAATCGAGGCGATACCCATAGCGATTGAAAGGCTGTCAACCGTGTAGGAATTGTAGGAGTTTTTAACAGCCTCAAGTACTGAAATCAGTTCAGAGGAACCGATAGCAAATCCTATGCGCAGTCCTGCAAGCGAGCGTGATTTTGAAAATGTGCCTGTAACAAGCAGGTTAGGGTATTCTGTAGTCAACTGAACCGACGAATATCCGCCAAAATCAACATACGCCTCGTCTATTATAACCACGCTGTCGGCGTTGTATTCAGCGAGTTTGCGCACAAATTCCTCACCCTCGCCGAGTGACGTCGGCGCGTTCGGGTTTGGTATAACCACGCCGCCGTTTTGCGCTTTGTAATCCTCAAGGTTTATCCTGAAGTTTTCATCAAGCGGGTAGGTCGTGTACGGAATATTGAACAAATCGCACCACACAGGGTAAAAACTGTATGTTATGTCAGGATACGCAATCGGTTTGTCGCTGCAGAAAAACGACTGAAATGCGAGTGCAAGCACATCGTCGGAGCCATTGCCGACAAAAACATTTTCCACACCAACGCCGTAGTATTTTGCAAGCGCTTTTTTGAGCATCGTTGCGTTGGCGTTGGGGTAAAAACGCAGGCTTTCTGTGTTAAAATCTTTAAGTACAGCCGTGGCTTTTGGCGAGGGTGGGTAAGGGTTTTCGTTAGCATTGATTTTAACAATGTCCTTTTCCTTACTTTGCTCGCCCGGTACATACGGCGTAATTTTTCTCAGATTATCCTTGTAAGAATTCATCTATATTTTGTCCTCATATCGCTCGGCGGTGAGAATACCGTCGTCAACGTTTATTTTGCAAATGCGGGCGTTGCGCGCGTCAAAAGCGTCTGCGCCGAGTCCGTCATCGTAATCCCTCGCATGATACACCGCATACCACTGACCGTCTTTTTTTATCATCGAGTGGTGTCCTGTACCCTCCTCAAATGAATTTGCCGCAAGTATCGGGTGGTAGGTGTTGTCATCAGGGTATTTTTCAAACTTAATTTTTGTCAGGTCGGTTTCATCGGTTTTTGCCCTTGCGTAGCCGATGTAATATGTAGGCTGCTGGTAGCAGTTGCCTGAATACATAAGGTAGTGCCAGTCGCCCTCGCGGAAGTAGAACGCGCCCTCAATCGTGTGCCAGTGCTGACCTTCTTTGTAGCGGTCGCGCTGGTATATATCCTCGTCAAGAGTGGGCTCAATAACCGTCTTTGGCTTGCCCTCGGGAGTGAACGGGTCGAGCATTCTGTCAACTACAATATATGTGCCTATTCTGTCGCCCTCAAACTTGTTGGTTGAGTAAAACAAAAACAGTCCGCTTTCGTTTTTAACAATGTGCGAGTCTATGGAAAAAGGCGGCAAAATCTGCTTTGCGCCTGTGAACGGTCCAAGCGGACTGTCGCTCACGCTGACGTGCATTGTCTGCCTGTGGCCGCCTTTGTCCGGCGTGTCGCCGTAAAATTCAAACGAGTTGTACATATAGAATTTTCCGTCAAGTTCGATAACGCTTGGCGCCCAGAATCCCTCGTGGTCAGGCACAGTCATAACTCTGCCGTAGAACTTCCAGTCGTCAAAAAGGTCGTCTGCGTGATAGGCGTATATGCCGTCGTGACCTGTGGTGTAGATGTAATATCTTCCGCCGCTTTCGATAATATAAGGGTCTGCCTGACCGATGTAGTTATCCTTATCAATGTGTAATAAATGCATATCTTACTACCTTTGCTGAGTTATTTTTTGCCCTGTTCCTCTTCGTACTCTTTTATCTCTTTGTAAAACATATTTGCTTTGAGATAAACTTCAATGAAGTCGTGAATTATGTCTGCGAGTTCGCCCTCCTGATAGTTAATCGGGAGAATTCTCTCATCGTCATCAATCGCAAGCGGACCTTTTTCAAAATCATAAAATGTAGGCATAATTGAGTATCCGGTTTGCATTTTAACGATTGAGATAAGCATATAGTCTTTAGTTGCGTTGACAAAGCCGTTTTTCTTTGTATAGCGCTCGATTGTAGATGTTTCAACGTTGTCGTTGTGCTTTTTTGTGTAGCAGGCGTTAATAACCTTTTCAATGTAACTTTCCACTTGTTTTGCATTATACGGCGCTTTGAGCAGCATAACCGTGTCAATGTCGGCAATGCCGTATTTTGCGCTCTCTCCGCAGGGTATACCAACAAGGTTTTCGTCCTTGTCAACGTAAACGGATATTGTGTAAAATTCTCTGTCCATAGTTTACTCCATAAATATTTTTAATAATTATACTCTATATGTTTGCAAAATTCAATAATAAATGTTAATATATTTGCGGTGATATAATGAAAAAGGTACTTATCACAGGCGGTGCAACAGGCATTGGCAGAGCCTGCGCCGAACTGTTTTTGAAAAACGGATACAAAGTTTTTGTTACATTTAACGACACGCCGTGCGACCTTGACGGCGTGAGCGCAGTTAAGTGTAATCTTAAAAATACAGACGAGATTAAGTCGCTGTTTGATACAGTCGGCGATATCGACGTGCTTGTCAACAACGCAGGAGTCAGCCTTGTCAAGATGATTAACGACACTGATGAGAGCGACTACGAAGCAGTTACTGCAGTCAACGAGCGCGCTGTGTATTTTTGCTCAAAGTATGCCGCACTCGGTATGATTAAAAAACACAGCGGTGCGATAATTAATGTGTCCTCAATGTGGGGACAGTGCGGCGCGTCGTGCGAAACGCTGTATTCTATGACAAAGGCAGGAGTTATCGGACTTACAAAAGCACTTGCGCAGGAACTCGCGCCGTCAAATGTTACGGTCAACTGCGTGTGTCCGGGAATAATTGATACAAGAATGAACGCGCAGTTTGATGGGGTAGAACTTGCTAACGAGGTGCCGCTCGGCAGGCTCGGCACGCCTGATGAGGTGGCGGCGGCGGTACTGTTTTTTGCAGAAAACAATTACACAACAGGTCAGGTTTTGGGCGTGAACGGTGGCATAGTATGAACTACACTTTTGAAAGATTATCAGATGATATCAAGGTTGCTGTAACACCCGACCACACCTTTGGAACAGACGCCGTTATACTTGCGTATTTTGCAAAGGCAAAGCGCAAGGACAGGTGCATTGATATGGGTACAGGTTGCGGAATTATACCTCTGCTCTGGCTTCGCGACAAGGGGCAGAGCGCAGTTCACTGTCTTGACATTCAGCAAAATGCGATTGAGCAGGTTAATGCTTCAATCGAACAAAACTTACTTGGCGACAGACTTGTGCCGCACCTCTGCGACTTGCGCGAGATTGAAAAAGAATTTAAGCCTGAGGGTTTTACGCTCGTTACGATGAATCCGCCTTACAAGCCGATTAACACAGGATTTGAGTCGCTTGGCGAGAGTGCGCGCATTGCACGGCACGAAGTGTGCTGTAACATCGAGGACGCCGTCAAAGCGGCAAACTATCTGCTCACATACGGCGGCAGATTCTGTATGTGCCACCGCCCTGAAAGGCTTGTTGACGCGCTTGCGATAATGCGGAAGTATAAAATCGAGCCGAAACGCCTGCGCTTTGTAGTTGACAAGGCGGGTGAGGAACCGTTTTTATTTTTAGTCGAGGGCAAAAAGGGTGCAAAGCCGTTCCTTCGCGTTGAACCGTCGCTTGTCATAAAGGGCGACGACTCAAAATTCACAAAAGAAATGCTGTCGGTTTACGGCTCATACGCCGATGGATATGAGGATAAAATAAGATGAACAAAAAACTTTATGTAGTCGGCACTCCTATCGGTAACCTTGGCGACCTTTCGCCGCGTGCGGTTGAAACGCTTGAAAATGTCGATTTTATCGCAGCCGAGGATACGAGAGTTACGCTGAAACTGCTAAACCATTTCGGCATAAAAAAAGAAATGGTGAGTTATTTTGAACATAACAAAAGGGAACGCGGCGAGGTAATAACCACGCGTATTCTGCAAGGTGAGACTTGCGCCATTGTTACGGATGCGGGTATGCCTGCAATCTCCGACCCCGGTGAAGATTTGGTGCGTATGTGCCACGAACTCGGTATTGAAGTTGAGTCCGTGCCGGGTCCTACTGCGTTTGCAACGGCGCTCGCAATCTCAGGTATGAATACAGGCAGATTTACATTTGAGGGATTTTTGTCCGTCAGCAAAAAATCACGCAGGGAACACCTTGAAGAACTCGTTTGCGAAAAACGCACAATGGTGTTTTACGAAGCACCGCACAAGTTATCACGCACACTTGATGATATGCTCGAATACTTCGGAAACAGAAACATCGCTATAGTGCGTGAGATTACAAAAGTTCACGAGGAAGTTATCCGTACAACCCTTGCAGAAGCGTCAGAACGCTATCACGAGGAAAAACCAAAGGGTGAGATTGTACTGATTATCGAGGGCAAAAAGGAAGAAACAGCAGAGTTAACGCTTAATGACGCAATTGCTATGGCGCAAAAACTTGTGGATGGCGGAATGTCTGTAAACGCTGCTGCAAAGGAAATCGCAGGCGCAACCCCATTTAAAAAAGGCGATATCTACAAGGCACTGTTATAAATTATACAAATAGTATTATCAAATTATACAGACATGTTCAATTGGGGACAGTCCCCAATTGAACAAAGGTGTTGTTATGTTGTGTAGTAAATGTCCGCGAAAATGTGATATTGACAGAGAAAATACGCTCGGATTTTGCAAAAGTCCCGAGCGTTTTCGTCTTGCACGCGCCGCCCTGCACTTTTGGGAAGAACCGTGTATCAGCGGCAAAAACGGCAGCGGCACTGTCTTTTTCAGCGGCTGCAATCTGCGATGCGCTTACTGCCAGAACTATGAAATCAGCCACGAAAACAAAGGCAGGGAAGTCAGCGACGATGAACTAATATCAATTTTTGAAAACCTTGTCAGTCAGGGCGCGCACAACATAAATCTTGTAAACCCCACGCACTACGCTGCAAGGCTTTCCAACGTGCTTAAAAAGTGGAGTTCGCCTGTGCCGATTGTGTATAACACCTCAGGCTACGACTGCGCCGAAACGCTGAAAATGCTTGAAGGTGTTATTGATATCTACCTCACCGATTTCAAGTATTCGCGCGCGGACAAGGCTGCAAAGTACAGCAAGGCGGGGGATTATCCCGATGTTGTAAAAACTGCTCTTGCCGAAATGCGGCGTCAAATTCCGCATGATACTTTTGACGGTGAAATTATGCAGAAAGGTGTGATTGTGCGCCACCTGATTTTGCCGCAAAACACAAATTCCTCGCTTGAAGTCATTGACTATCTTGCCGAGAATTATCCCGATACATACCTTTCGCTTATGGCGCAGTACACGCCCCGTGGCGACCTTGCACAGTTCCCAGAACTTCAGCGCAAAATCACTCAGCGCGAATACGACAAGGTTGTTAACTACGCTCTTTCAAAGGGGATATACAACATTTTTTTACAGGAACTTACCTCCGCCGACAAAAATTTTATACCCGCATTTGATTTTACAGGCATAATGTGATATAGTATATATGTTAAAATTTACTTTTATGTAAAGGAGAAGAATTATGAAAAAATTTATGACAGAATTTAAGGAGTTCATCCAGCAGGGCAATGTGCTTGATATGGCTGTCGGCGTTATCATCGGCGGTGCATTCGGCGCAATCGTTAACGCTCTTATCGACAACATCATCAATCCGCTTATCGCAATGATTGGCGGCACAGAAATTGGTCTTGCGGTTAAGATTCACGGTCAGATTCTTGACTTTGGAGCGTTCATCTCCGCAATCCTAAACTTCCTGATTATTGCGCTTGTTGTATTCCTTATTGTTAAGTCCGCAAACAAGGCTAAGAGTTTAGTTGCTAAAGAGGAGGAAGAAGAGGCTCCTACAACTAAAACCTGCCCGTTCTGCAAGAGCGAGATTGATATTGAGGCTACAAAATGCCCACACTGCACATCTGATATTCCTGAGGATACAGAGGAGTAATTACTATGAAAATTGAAGCATATAGTTTTCCGTCAGCGACCGGCGTTTGTGAGATTTACGGCAACGCCTACACCCCTGACGAAGGCGATGTAAACGCTGTACTTGTTATCAACCACGGCATGGCAGAACATCAGGAGAGATATCGCGGTTTTATTGAATTTATGGTGAATAACGGCTTTGCTGTTTACATTCACGATATGGCTAATCACGGCAAGTCAAATACCAATTTTGACGAAACAGGATATTTTGGCGAAACTGACGGCTACAAAAAACTTGTAGAGGACTTCAAAACAAGTTTTGAAAAAGCAAAGTTTGCTTATCCTGACAAAAAGATTATTGTTATGGGTCACTCAATGGGCTCGTTTATTGTTCGCTGCTTTACTGCGTGGTATCCGACAGAGGGTTTTGCAGGCGCAATTTATATGGGCACAGGCAGCGCAAACCCGATTGCGGGCGTTGGCGATAAAGTGTCCGCGCTCGTTGCAAAAATCAAGGGCAGCAAGCACAAGAGCAAGACCCTTGACAAAATGACTTTCGGCTCATACGGCAAACGCTGCGAGGGCAGAACAAACTTTGACTGGCTCACACGCGACAGCGATATTGTTGACAGATATATTGCAGATGAATACTGCGGTTTTCTGTTCAGCGCGCAGGGTATGAACGACCTTGTTAAAATCAACATCGCCGCTAATACCGACGAGTGGTACAAGAGCGTTGACAACGACCTTCCTATACTGCTCACAAGCGGTGCTGAGGACCCTGTCGGCGAGTACGCAAAGGGTATTCGCGATATTTATCAGCGACTTCTCGCTTCAGGTCATAAGCACGTTACGCTTAAACTCTACGATAATTGCCGCCACGAGATTCTTAACGAACTCAATAAAGAGGATGTTATGGATGACATCCTTGATTGGGCAAAAACAGAAGTGTTGGCATAGTGTTGAATGAATAAAAGCACCCTGCGGGGTGCTTTTTATTACGCAAGTTTTGAGTTGTGAAATTTTGGTTACTCGCCTCGTTTGGACAATAATGCGGAGCGCCGAGGTCGTCGCTCCCTACGATACACGTTCCCACGAGCAACCGTAGGGGTCGGCGCCCCCGACGACCCGATAAATAAAAGAACGACCGATTTTTGATTTGCGGTCGTTCATTTTTTGTGCGGATTGTCTGTTAACCCGAGTATATAGTCGGTGCTTACGTTATAAAGTTTTGCAAGGGATATCAAAACATCTGACGGAATATCGCGAACACCCTTTTCATACCTATGATATTGGGGCTGTTTCATATTAAGATATTTTGCAACTTCTGTTTGTGTTAAGTCATTATCCTCGCGCAAATCGCGTATGCGTTTATAGTATGCCATATGTGCGCCTCTTATAACTATTCGGTTATTGACATATTAGCATACTTATGCTAAAATAAATGTAAATATAACCACACGGTTATAATATTTTTAGGAGGATTTATTTATGAAAAAAACTATCAGTCTATTTTTATCAATCGTAATGCTTTTCTGTGCATTAACAGCAAGTGTTAATGCATATGCGGCAAGGCTTGTGCCGTCTAATGCAAAACGTGTAGAATTTAACACATATTATACCCGTGTTCTGTCGGCAAGTGACCCGGAGTGGTTTGGTGACTATAGATACCATACGTACTCACTTGAAATTCCAACGCAAGGCAGTTTAGAAATATATGTTGAAAGTAGCGACAGCAAGATAGTTGGATACTATGGAGATGAGAGTTTGCAACTTTATACGTCAAGGGATTTAGACAACTGTATTTGGAGAGGAGATTATAATAGCAATCAGGGGTATGATTATTCTCGCGGTGTATACTATCACTCTGAGAAAGTTACTTTGTCAAGCGGTTCATATTTTCTGTTTAAACCTTACAGCGGTGATTATGTAGGTTCATATAATATTGTATTTAAATACTCTCCAGCAATAGCAAGACCTTCAGGTTTCAAAGTAAAAAGCCGCAACACGTCAAGCATAAATCTTACATGGAACAAGGTCGGCGGTGCGACGGGTTATCATTTGCAGCGCAAGATTAACGGCAGTTACTCGTTTGTAACAAATACAAGCAAGAATTACTACAACGTTACAGGTCTGCGTGCAGGTATCAGATACGATTTCAGAATCCGCACGTTTGTTGAGATTAACGGTACAAGGTACTACAGCGGCTGGACGTATTTCCAAACGCCTACAAAACCGAACAAACCTGCAATCAAAGCGCCCAAAACAAACTGGAACGACGATATTATCATTTACTGGAACAAGGTTTCGGCTTGCTCCGGTTATCAGGTGCAGTACAGCCGCACAAGTAACTTCAGCAAAATCAGTTATACAAAGTACACATCGTACAGGAACTCAAGTTTCACAGGTCATAACTTCTGGTACGGCTACAGATATTATGTCCGCGTAAGGGCGTATAAAGAAGTTAACGGAGTTAAGTGCTTCGGCGCCTGGAGCGATTCAAGGTCAATAGTTTGCCAATAAAGCATACAGAGCGCAATATAAATAATTATAAAGAGCAAGGTTACTCGCCTTGCTCTTTTGTTATGTCGTTAATTGTGTTTATAAAGTCCTCTGCGTTTTGCAGCGGCAGGCGGACTTCCTTGCGCCCGCCGTAGCCGTATTTAATCAGCACATACGGCTCGTTGTACGCTCCGCCCTCAACTTCCTCAATCCGCTGGCTGACTGGCTCTGTGCAGAATTCGGCGCTTTCAATACCCTTAATTAGTATTTCCTTTTTAAACATATGTACCGGCGGCACAATGCAGGCATAGTCAATCACTAATTTGTCGTCTGTGATTGTCAGCCCCTTGTGGCTTACCCAGTAAATGGCTTGCAGCACCACAAACGCAACTGCTGTCAGTGTCCATCCTATTGAAATACAATACTCGTCAAGCGAGTAAATTCCAAATACGTTAAGCACCAGCATTATCAGTACAAAGATGGGTATTGCCATAATCGCAAGAATAAAATTCTGCAAGCACACATACAGCGTGTTGAGCGCCTTTGAGCGATATTTGAATTTGTATCTTTTATTCATTAAATCATCCGTTCAGAATTGCAAAATTCTTTTTGTTAGATGCGTACAAGTTTTTGAATACGGTGAAGTTTCTGTCGTAAACCGCCTTGTTTGCAGGGTTCGGCTTGTAAATTGTCTTTGCAGGGATAAGTTTTTTTACGTCTTTGATTGACGGAATCATACCTGTGCCGACTGCAATAAGCGCCGCCGCACCGACTGCGCCGATATTCTGCGGCGAGTCAACAACTTCGATGTTCTTGCCTGTGATGTCGGCGAGTATCTGACAGGTAGAGGCGCCAAGCGCACCGCCGCCGCAGAAACGAACACTGTCTTTGATGTTGACATCTTTTTTCTTTTCCTGTCGTTCAAGCATCCAGCGCATATGGAAGCAGATACCCTCAACAACAGAGCGGATAAGTTCCGTTTTGCCTGTTTCAAGTTTGATGTTAAAGAACATACCTGCCGCGTTCGGGTCTTCAAACGGGCAGCGGTTGCCGTGCAGCCACGGTGTAAAGATAACGCCGTTTGAGCCTGGCTCTGCTCTGTCAACAACTTCTTCAAGATAGTCGTAAAGGTTAACGGCGATATCCTCGTAACTGTCGCTTGGTGCAGCGTGGTGCTGCAGATAAACGCCGATTTCGTCAAGCGCAAGGTGGTCCTTGACCCAACTTACGCACTTGTTAGATGTTTCAAGTTCGCCGAAATAGTTGTAAGCGTCAGGGTCTGCACCCACAATGGACGCCATCATAGCGCCGGCGTCAACCATCTGTCTTTCAACAACTGTGCCAACCCAACCTGAAGTGCCTGAGTAAATATGCGTGTCGCCAACTTCAACTGCGCCTGCGCCAACACCGATAAGCGAAGCGTCGCCGCCACCGCCGTAAACTGCTGTTCCGGGCGCAAGTCCGAGTTCGGCTGCTGCCTTTTCGGTAACTTCGCCGACTTTGTCGGTTGATTTTTTAATTGTCGGCATATGATCAATGTTAACGCCGACCATATCGCAAATCGGTTTGCACCAGCCCTCGTGACCCTTGCGTGTGTCATAAATCAGCGTTGCAAATGCGGAGTCGGTGGTCATAACAAACTCGCCGCTTGCACGCAGGATAAGATACTCCTTGACGTCGAGCCACTTGTATATTTTTTTGAAATTT
>ONXZ01000059.1 GCA_900321905.1 uncultured Eubacteriales bacterium | reverse complement strand
GGGCTACACCGTATACACCTGCACCGTCTGTGGCGACAGTTACAGGGGCGGGTACATTGTGCCTGCCGTTATTGACGAGGGCGCCTGCGGCGATAATCTGACTTATAAACTTGACGACACAGGCAGGCTGACAATCAGCGGCGCGGGCGATATGTACGACTACTCAAAGTCGCCTTCTCCGTGGGCGGAATTTGCAGATTCTGTCAGCGTTTTGCAGATAGGCTCGCAGGTCGGCGAGATTTCACCGTTTGCGTTTTACTCCTGCGGCATTGTTAAAATCAGATGTGCCGACAGCAATGCGCTGTACACGGTAGATGATAACGTCCTTTACTCAAAAAATAAGGCAGTTCTTGCACTGCTGCCGCAAATCAGCGGCACGGTTTACACTATGCCTGATGACGTCACGGATTTCAGCGCGTCTGCATTTTTAGTAAGCGGAACTGCTGCGGTGAAATTCAACAGCAATTTCACCGTGCAAAACGGCGTTGTTTATGCTAAAAACGGCGATATAGTATGCGCTTTGCAGTCCTTTGGCGGGTATAGTTTTGAGATTGCCGATGATATTTCTATCCGCGATTTTGCATTTATTCTCACGCCTTATCCGCAGACTTACAGCGTCGGCACTCGCGGCGTAGATTTTGGTGAGTGCAGCGCAGGATACTATTTTGACGGCACTATGCAAAAACGCGATGTACTGTTTGAAACTTACGATGTCAGCACCGCCGCCGATTATGCAAACGAAAACGGATTTGCCCTTCGCACCTACAATAAGGGCGAGTGCGGCGACAGCCTTAACTGGCATTTTGATACTGACAGCAAGACCCTCACAATCAGCGGTGAAGGGGAGATGTATTCCTACGCCGCTTCGTCTGAAATTCCGTGGAGCGAGTACACTTCAAGTATCAAAGAAGCGGTTATCGGCGATGGCGTTACTGCGCTGTCCGACTACGCATTTTACGGTGCGGCAAGCCTTAACAAACTCACTCTGCCGCTGTCGCTCGGGGCTCCGCAAAACGGCACAATCTGGTATAACTGCAGCGCTGTAAAAACAATCAGATTTACCCACGGCACAGGCTACACGGACGACTATGCCGACAGCGGTGTTACTTACTATCAGAACACGCCGTGGTACATCAGCCGCAAGTCGATTACAACCTTCGATTTTGACGAAACTGCACTCGGTATCGGCAGGGAGGCGTTTCGCGGCTGCTACGCGCTGAAGGAACTCACGCTCAACAACTGCGAAAAAATTGATACTGACGCATTTTTGTCCTGCACGCGGCTCAACACAATTACAATTACCGCAAAGGACACGGAAATTGCCGACTACGCTCTTGCGGGCTACAAAGTCAGCAGTTACGGTATTTACGGCTCGGTTAATATCAACTGCTTTGACGACTCAACCGCACGCGATTACTGCGACAAATTCGGCGTTTTGCGCACCTCGCTCGGCTGCGGTCACAGCCGCTATACCACGCTTATCAGCAAAGAGGAACACGACTGCTGTTTTGACAGCGTTTACACCTACCGCTGCGACGACTGCGACAGCGATTTTGACGAATATGTTCACACTACCGACGGTCACTATGTAACAGGCAGTCTGAAAACTCTGACCGGCACGCCTGTTGACGGCGCGGAGGTTTATATCGACGGCGCAATGTCCGCCGTGACCTACGGCGACGGCAGATTTGTTGCGGAGGATATCAGGTGCGGCACGCATACGGTTGAGTTTAAAAACGACAGTGACCTTTTCTGCACAGCCACACTTACGGTTGACAAGCACAACACCTGCGGCGACCTCGCTATTGCCTACGGTGATTATAACGGCGACGGTTTTGTTAACGGGCGCGACCTCGCTTTTGCAAAACTGAACGGTATTGCCGACTACAAGCGTTTTGATTTTGGCGCTCAGATTAGTAAGAGGTACGTTATTGATACCCCTTACGGCGAGCAAATACTCCCGCACGGCGAGGGTTACAGGTTTGCAGACGACATGGACAGCGACTACCGCAAGGTGTTTTCCGCAACGATTGTCAACCCCGGCGCATACAAAATCACGTCCTCGGGTTTCCTCTACGGAGTGCGTATGACGGCAGACGATTTAACGCTTGAAAACGCCAACACTTACAATGCGAGCGGCAGCCTTGTGCGTATTGCTGAGAGCGTTGTTTCAGGTGCAGTCAACAAGGAACTGCACTACGGTATAAAGAGCAAATCTTCGTGGTTCGGCGTCAGGTTTTATATCACCTACACCAACGGAGCACAGACGCACACTTACTACTCCGATGTGTACAGATACAATTATTAAAATTGTTTTTAATTTACAAGTATTGACTTTAATATTCATTTATTTTATAATACTTATATCTGATATTTTGAGGTATTGATTATGAAAAAGGTATTAATCGCACTTATCTGTATTTCGTTAGTTTTTACTGCATTTGCCGCTTGCTCAAAGGACGGTGGCAAAAAGGAAGATACCACTACTAAAAGCGGTACAACGCAGGAAATTACTACCGACGACGCAAAAATTACGGAAGCAGACGCTATCAACCTGATTGAGAGTTATTCTGCCAAAGAACTCGGTCTTAGCGAAGATGAAAAGAAAGACTGTTCCTTCCTTGTTAAAAAGACAGGCGTTGAATACAAGAAAAATTACTATGTCGATGTTATCGCAACTATCAAAACACCTCACGAGGATTCAACCGACAAGGACGGCAAAAAGATAACAACCTATACCTTTGACAACAAGGGTGAGTATTATATCCGCTATGACGGCAAGCAGATTCTTGCCACAAACAGCGAGAATAAAAAGGAGTTCCGCGAACTCAAGGTTAAGGCTGTACCTACAACCAAAGCGCCTGCGACTCATAAAGAGGAAACTAAAAAAGCCATAACAAAAAAGGCGCAGACAAAGTCCACGACTAAAAAGAAATAAGCATATAGTTCTGGAGGAAAATTTATGAAAAAATTATTTGGTCTTGCAGCAGCGGCAGGTCTCGGCGCTGCAGCAATGGGTGCGCTTGCACTGCACTCGTATCTTGACGTGATGTACAAGGAAACTATCCCGAAAGGCCCTATGAAGCGTATGCAGGACCTTATGGATAACGGCGATATGATTCCGCTTGGCAATATGTGCGAGGAGAGTATGAAGTGGGTTGACGAGCAGCCAATTGAGCATATTGACCTTCTCAACGACAGGGACCAGATTCTCAAGGGTTACCTTCTCCACGCTGAGGAGGAGAGCAAAGTTTTTGCTGTGTTCTCACACGGCTATCGCGGCAGTTGGCGCGGCGACTCTGCTAACTTCTACAAATACTATCACGACAAGGGTTACAACTTCCTTTCAACCGACCACACCTCCGCAGGCGATTCGGGCGGCGACTGGGTAGGCTTTGACTACTATGAGAGTCAGGATATGCTCAAGTGGCTTGATTATCTGATTGAGCGTTTCGGCGATGATATCAAGATTATTCTTCACGGCGTATCAATGGGCGCGGCTACCGTTTGCCAGATGGCTGACAAGATTCCGCCGCAGGTTAAACTCATTGTTGCCGACTGTCCGTTCACCAGCGCAAAGGACGAGTTTATCTCCGTTGCAAACGGCGTGGGCATCAAGAAAACCGCACCGTATATCTATAAGGGTATGAACGAGATTAACAAGCGCCTTGCAGGTTACGACCTCGGCGATACAGACGTCCGCGAGAGTGTTAAAAACGCACGCGCGCCAATGCTGTTTATCCACGGCGGCAGCGACGATTTTGTGCCGACAAGAATGGGTCAGGAACTCTACGAAATCTGCACTGCTGAAAAAGACCAGTTCATCGTGCCTGAAGCAAAGCACGCCGACAGTATCGTATACGACACCGAAGGCTACTATGCAAAACTCGACGAGTTTATTGGTAAATATCTTAAGTAAAAAATGCAGGCAAACGCCTGCATTTTTTTTACTGTAGAATTGAGAATGTAGAATGAAGAATTTCATCTTTAAGACTCAAGGGGACAGACTCAAGACTCAAGGGAGTGGGAGGGCTTCGCCCTCACCCGATTATATTGCGGAGCGATGTGGGCATCGCTCCCTACAAATGGCGCACAACTGTAGGGGACGACGACCTCGGCGTCCCGCAATAAAATTGTCGTGCGCAGCACCCGAAATTCCGCATTAAAAAAGCACTCCGCGCGGAGTGCTTTTAACAATACTAATAATTATAATGTTGCGAATGATACCTGCTTGTTGTCAGGTGTTATGTAGAGTGCAGCGGGCTTGCCGCAAACGTCTGCGAGCGTTGTGCGTGGAAGCAGTCCGCCTGCGAGTTCGCTCTTTTCCTTGCTGTAAGCAATGCCTTTGAGTTTGCCTTTTTTGTTGTAATTAACCGTGCCGCCGATTTGCGCTGTGCCTGCCTTTGAGTTAACGATTGTGTAAACTCTCTCCGCCATCGCAAGCGCTGTGAGCGGTGCGAACTTGCTCTTGAAACTGCCCCAACTGATACCCTTGTCGGCTGAAATGCAACTCTTTTTGCCGAGTGCAATCAGTTCGCCTGTCGGAATCTGAATAAGCGTAACCGCTTTTTTAGCCGGCATATACGGTGCGCGCTGGTTGCGTGACCAGGTAACGCCGTTGTCGTCCGAATAGATTGAAGCAGCGCCCTTGTCGGTGAGTACAGGCACTACGATTCTGCCGCCGTCGCAAACTACGCCGCAACATGCGCCGGTTGCCATAGTTGCACCGTCGTCGGCTGCAAGCACTGCAGGAGTGATGTTTACAGGCTCGCTCCAGTTAACGCCGTCAGCAGATGTCATTGCCATTATATAACTTCTTTTTGCGGCTTTGAGCGGTGCGCCGAAAGAAGCGGTAGCGTTCTCATCTTCGCTCTTGCCCATTGCGCCGTTGAGGTAGATGTTGCCGAGGAATTCGTCGCCGCTGTAAAGGTCGCCGATACCCTTAACTGTGTACTGTGTAGGCGATTTTGCCGAGTCAAGCACTTTGCCGTCCTCGGTTACTATGTAGAACTTACCCTCGCGGTCGTAGATGATAAGGCAGTTTTTGCCGCCGAAGAAAGTGAAAGGAACTTTTTTCTTATCAAGCAGTTTTTTGTTGTCTGCGCCCTCACTCTCAGGATAGAAGGTGAAAACAAGTACAAAGTTGCCGTTTTTAGCAGTTGTAAGAACAGGGTTCACAAAGAAACCTGTTTTGCTGTTGCCCTGTGCGGCTGTGATAACTCTTGCAGGCGGTGCAACGATTGTCTTTGCCTCTGACCAGTCCTCGCCGCCGTTGGTGCTTGTCTTTGCAACGAGTTCGCTGTAACCCCAATTTGCGCCGCTGTCAATATCTGCAGAGCATTTAACTGCTACTGCAAGTGCGGTTTCGTTATTAGCCGCAAGCGCTGCGCCTGAGAAGCGGTATTCATTTTCGCTAAAAATAATTTTACCCATAACATTTCACTCCATTAATATAAATTATAACCATATTATAGCAAATTCTTTTACAATATACAATATAACTATTGCAAAAATATCAAAAAATTTGTATAATGTATATGAAAATCTAAAAAGGAGGAAGAAGAATGCTCTGGACTTTAAAAAAGTGCTGGTACCGTGTGTACCAGAGAGTTTTTATGGTCGCAATGTGCTTTATGGACTGGTCGGAGCCTGAAATTCTTGAGGGCGCAGGTTCGATTCTGAAACTGCCGTCATACATCAAGGGCAAAGGTATTGATAAAGTTCTTGTTGTTACCGATAAGGGACTTATGGGACTTCATCTGCTTGACCCTATGTTTGAAGAACTCAAGGTCGCCGGCGTTGAATACGTTGTTTACGACGGCGTTCAGCCAAACCCGACTATACCGAACATTGAGGATTGCAAGGATATGTACGTTCAAAACGGCTGTCAAGGCATTATCGCATTCGGCGGCGGCTCGTCTATGGACTGTGCAAAAGCCGCAGGCGCAAGAGTTGTTAAGCCTAATCAGTCAGTTCGTTCAATGCGCGGTTACCTTAAAGTGCTTAAAAAACTGCCGCCATTCTTTGCCGTTCCTACCACAGCAGGAACCGGTTCCGAAACCACAGTTGCCGCAGTAGTTACCGACCCCGAAACACATGAGAAGAACGCTATCAATGATATCTGTCTCCGTCCGAAACATGCAGTGCTTGACCCCGAACTTACGGTTGGTTTGCCGCCGCATATAACATCGACAACAGGCATGGACGCGCTCACTCACGCTGTTGAGGCTTACATCGGTAAGAGCAACGTAAAATCTACTATTAAATATGCCGAGGAAGCCACCAAGTTGATTCACGATAATCTGGAGAAGGCTTACATCGACGGAAAGGATTTGGAAGCCAGGGGCAATATGCTCAAGGGTTCGTATCTTGCAGGCTGTGCGTTCACACGCGCGTTTGTAGGCTACGTTCACGCTATTGCGCATAACCTCGGCGGACTGTACGGAACTCCGCACGGTCTTGCAAACGCGGTTATACTGCCTTATGTACTTGACTGGTACGGAGACGCCGCATATGAGCAACTTGCAAAACTTGCTGATATTATCGGTATCACCACCCCTGCAATGTCAACTGCAGAAAAGGGCAGGGCGTTCATTGCCGAAATCAGGCGTATGAACAAAGCGATGGATATTCCTGAGAAGTTCGACTTCATCAAGGAAGAAGATTTGCCTATCCTTATTGAGCGTGCGCTCAAAGAGGGCAACCCGGGTTATCCTGTTCCAAAGATTATGGACAAAAACGATTGCGAATGTGTTCTCCGCTCGTTTATGGCATAAGAAAAAAGAGCCGCAAGGCTCTTTTTTCAGTTAGCAGTTAGCAGTTAACAGTTAGCAGTTGTCGGGCGGGCTTCGCTCACACTCATTGTATTCGGACTGCTAACGGCATACGGCTAACGGCTAACTAAATAACGGTTCCAACCGGAACCGTTATTTTACCAAATTATTTGCATTTTGCATTAAAACGTCGATTGCTTCCTGACCGCATTTTTTGATTATCGCGTTCACGCCTGCTTCGTATTCAGGCGGGCGGGTGTCGAGGTTGTGCGCGTCAGAGCCGAGCAGCATAACCCTGCCGTTTTCAAGATGTTTAAACAACTTTTTGCGCAGTCCGCGCGGCAAGTCTGCAAACGAACTTACGTTAACCTGCGGCAGACAGCCGATTTCAATGAGGTCGTCGAGTTTGTACTTGTCCTCCATCAACGCTCTGTAACGCTCAATGTGAGCAAGCACGGGGCGCACGCCGTAATCGCAGTAAAGATTCATCAGGCGGTCAATCTCCGCCTCGTTAAACGGTGCGGAAAACGGGTGCTCAATCAGCACATAGTCTGACCCGGCAATCTTTAAATCGTCAATGTTATCGTTGTTGAAAAGGTACTGGCTGATATACACTTCCGCAGCAGGGTACAGAGTCGGCGAGCCGCTCGGCAGCGCTTTTAAAAGCGTGTTAAAAGCCTTGTCACGGCGCCGCAAAAAATCATCGAGCGAAATTGTGTCAGAGTAATAGTGCGGAGTCAGCACTATTTTTTTTGCGCCCTGATTCTGCAGCCGCTCAATCATTTTAAGGCTTGTTTCCACATCTTGCGAGCCG
>ONXZ01000233.1 GCA_900321905.1 uncultured Eubacteriales bacterium | reverse complement strand
TGGGTTGGTTTTAATTTGTAACGGCGGGATTTTTTTGTTGCCGCTTTTGCACGTTTTCAAAATTATGCTTATTTTTGCGGTTGAAAAACTTAATTTGTTATGCCCAATATCTATTCATCAACAAAAAAGTGAAATAATCATGTATAGGATAATAAAAGCAGAATATGCTTTGTTGACGACGGTTCTTCCGATGCTACATGGAAGATAATAGACAGCCTTGCAAAGGAGCATACCGAAATTTCCGGTATAAAGCTTGCGCATAATGCAGGGCATCAGAATGCGCTTTTGGGCGGACTTATGACTATGCGTGCGTCGTCAATCGTTAGCCAGCGGTTTTCATACCGCCTGCGCAGGCATATGTACGATAAAATCAGTTCGTTTTCATTCAGCAATCTTGATGCGTTTTCAACATCATCGCTCACAACCAGAATGACTAACGACGTCACAATGCTACAAAATACGCTGATGATGATTTTGCGTATTCTCGTTCGCGCACCCGCGCTGCTCGTTGTTGCGGCTGTATTTGCGTTCAGCATTAACCACCGCATTTCGTCAATACTTTTAGTAATGCTGCCAATTATTCTTGTAATCGTTGCGGTTGTGCTTAAATTCGGCTTCCCGATGTTCCAGAAAATGCAAAAAAAGATTGATAACGTCAACCGCGTTGTGCAGGAAAATCTTATCGGTATCCGCGTAGTCAAGGCGTTTGTCCGCGAGGACAGGGAAAAGGACAAATTCCACACCGCGTCAGACGACCTTGCAGCGCAGGGCGCAAAGGCGTCGGGCCTTGTTGTAACCGTTATGCCGATTATGATGCTCTTGATGAACGTTGTAATTGTGTTTATCTACTACAAGGGTGCAAACAGCGCCGCCGCCGGAGAAATGGATGTCGGTCAGATTTCCGTTCTCGCGTCTTACATAATTCAGGTGCTTATGAACATTATGATGGTGTCAATCCTTATGCTTCAGATAACGCGCGCAAAGGCTTGCGGCGACCGTATTATCGAGGTGCTTGACACCGAAGTTGACATCAAAAATCCCGAAAATCCGTTTGTACCTGAAAGTGCAAAGGGTGAAATTGAGTTCAAAAATGTAAACTTCGGCTATCACGAAGGCGACAATGTGCTTGAGGACATCTCCTTCAAGGCAAACGCAGGTGATATAGTCGGAATTATCGGCTCAACAGGTTGCGGCAAAACAAGCCTTGTCAACCTGATTCCGAGGCTTTACGATGTTACGGACGGCGCAGTTCTTGTTGACGGCGTTGATGTCAGGGACTACGACCTCACGGCTCTGCGTGACCTTGTCGGCGTAGTGCTGCAGAAAAACGTTCTGTTCTCAGGCACTATCAAGGAGAACGTGTGCTGGGGCAAGGGCGACGCAACTGATGAGGAAGTTATCGCAGTATGCAAGGCGGCGCAGGCGCACGACTTTATTATGGCACAGCCGGACGGTTACGATACTGACCTTTCGCAGGGCGGACTTAATCTGTCCGGCGGACAGAAACAGCGTCTTTGTATCGCGAGGGCAATGCTCAAAAGCCCAAAAATTCTTATTCTTGACGACTCAACTTCGGCGGTTGACACTGCAACAGAAGCAAAAATCCGCCAGAGTTTTTACACCGACTTGAAGGACACTACGGTTATTATAATCGCTCAGCGTATTTCCTCCGTTAAGGACGCTGACGAAATTATAGTGCTTGATGACGGCAAAATTGAGTCTGTCGGCAATCACGATGAACTTATGAATTCGAGTGAAATTTACCGCGAAATTTATGAAACACAGCAGAAGGGGGTGCTTGAATAATGCCACCCGGAGGAGGAAGAAATCCAGGCATAGTTAAGCCTAAAGACACAAAAAAATCCCTTTTGCGCATTGTTGAATATATCGGCAAAAGCAAGTATTTTTTGCTGATTGTACTGCTTATGCTTATCCTCGGCACGCTGTGCCAGATGGGCGCGTCTTACTGGCTCAAGCCGATTCTTAACGACGTTGCCGATTCTATCAAAGCAAATAATTTTGCCACCGTCGGCTATAAACTGCTGATTAAAAACCTTGTTATCGTTTCAGCATTTTATGTGGGCGCGTCGCTTTTCAGTTTTATCCAGGCAAAAATTATGGTGCGCATTGCGTATAAAACAACTAATATTATCCGCAAGGATTTGTTTGACCACCTGCAGACTCTGCCGCTCAAATTCTTTGATGCGCAGACTCACGGCGAGGTTATGAGCCGTTTTACAAACGATGTTGATAACATTCAGATGATGCTCGAGCAGACCATTGTTCAACTTGTTTCGTCGGTGTTCAGTTTTGTCAGCATAATTGTAATGATGATTTACCTCAAATGGCAACTGTTCCTCGTTGCGCTTGTGTTCCTGCTGATAATGGTTGCAAACTCAATTTTTATTGCAAAAAAGACTAAGAAATACTACAAGGCGCAGC
>ONXZ01000139.1 GCA_900321905.1 uncultured Eubacteriales bacterium | reverse complement strand
ATTAAGCCTATTTCATTTAAAATTTCATTAAATATTCCATTATATTCAAATTTTACTTTTCTATTTCCACCTTCAAGTTTTTCTAAAACCTCTGCTTTTAGTAATCCATTGCCAAATTCTACTCTTACACCTGGCATTAGCTTTTTACCCGGTTTTACCATAACCTCCCAAATATCTCCATCTATTCTTTTTAATAGTAAGAATTCAACTACAGCGCCGGTTTCTTTTTTTACACCGTAAATCCTCGCAGGGATAACTCTTGTATCGTTCAGCACAAGGCAGTCGCCCTCGTGCAGATAATCTGTTAAATCGCGGAAAATACGATGTTCAATCTCGCCGCTGGTTTTATCAAGCACCATAAGTCTTGACGAATCACGCGGCTCAACAGGCGTTTGCGCTATCAAATTTTGTGGAAGTTCATAGAAAAAATCAGAAGTTTTCACAAATATTCTCCAAATTTTTTAATTGACATATATATGTAATAAGTGTATTATATTAAATATATATTGCATAATAATATTTTTTGCGGTCACGTTCATATATTATATTGCAAAACTATCACGATTACAAGGTGTAAGGAGAAATAATATGAAAAAATTTAATGTTGGCGTTGTCGGCGCAACAGGTATGGTTGGTCAGAGGTTTATGACTCTGCTTGAAAATCATCCGTGGTTTGATGTTGTAGTTCTTGCCGCATCATCAAGAAGCGCAGGCAAAACATATGAAGAAGCAATCGGCAGCAAATGGTGTATGGATACTCCCCTAGCTGATAAGTATAAAGATATGGTCGTTCTTGACGCGGAAAACGATATTGAAAAGATTACATCAATGGTAGATTTCGTATTCTGCGCTGTTAATATGAAGAAGGACGAAATCAAAGCACTTGAGGAAAAATATGCAAAGCACGAATGCCCTGTTGTTTCAAATAACTCTGCACACCGCTTTACAGATGATGTTCCTATGGTTGTGCCTGAACTCAATGCAGAGCATATTAATATCATCCCTGCTCAGCGCAAAAGACTTGGCACAAAGCGCGGCTTTATTGCAGTTAAATCAAACTGCTCGCTGCAGTCATATGTGCCGGCGCTCTTCCCTCTGCACGAGAAATACGGCGTTAAAGACGTTCTTGTTTGCACATATCAGGCAATCAGCGGCGCAGGCAAAACTTTTGAAACCTGGCCTGAGATGATTGATAACGTTATACCTTACATCGGCGGCGAGGAAGAAAAGAGCGAAAAAGAGCCGCTTAAACTTTGGGGTAAGATCGAAGGCGACAAAATCGTTTCAGCCGACAAACCTAACTTCACAGCGCAGTGCATCAGGGTTCCTGTTTCAAACGGTCACCTCGGTGCAGTGTTTGTAAACTTTGAGAATAAGCCGTCGGCAGATGAGATGATTGAAATTTGGGATAATTTCAAAGGCAGAGCGCAGGAACTCGACCTCCCCTCTGCTCCAAAGAAGTTCCTCAACTACTTCACAGAGCCTGACAGACCGCAGATTAATTCCGAGAGGAATCTTGAAAACGGTATGGCAGTTTCTATCGGCAGACTCCGTGAAGATACACAGTATGATTACAAATTTGTGTGCCTGTCACACAACACCCTTCGCGGCGCGGCAGGCGGTGCAGTGCTTCTTGCCGAACTGCTTGCAGCGGAAGGATATATGGACTAACACTTTATAATAGGAATAGGAGAATTTGATATGAAAACACCGGTATTTACAGGTTCAGCAGTTGCAATCATCACACCTATGAATGATGATTTTACAGTAAATTACGATGAGTTTAAAAAGTTTATTGACTGGCAGATTGATAACGGCACTGACGCTATTGTTATCTGCGGAACTACAGGCGAATCGTCAACTTTAAGTACCAAAGAACATCTTGAAGCGATTAAATTCTGCGTTGACTATGTTGACCACAGAGTTCCTGTTATCGCAGGTGCCGGCTCAAACAACACACAGTACGGCGTTGATATGGCTGTTAAGTGCTGCGAATACGGCGTTGACGCAATTCTGCTTGTTACACCTTACTACAACAAGTGTACTCAAAAAGGTCTGATTAAGCACTACACAATGTATCACGACGCTACTAACGTGCCGATTATCCTTTATAATGTTCCGTCAAGAACAGGCGTTAACATCACTCCTGAAACTTGCAAGGAACTCTCAAAACTTCCTCGTATCAACGGTGTTAAGGAAGCGTCAGGCAACATCAGCCAGATTATGAAGATTCACGCACTCTGCGGCGATGAACTCAACATCTGGAGCGGTAACGACGACCAGATTCCTGCAGTTATGGCTTGCGGCGGCAAGGGCGTTATCTCTGTACTTGCTAACATCTGCCCGCAGGAAACTCACGATATGGCTTCTGCTTATCTTGAGGGTGAACCTGCAAAGTGTACTGCAATGATGTCTAAGTACCTTGAACTTGCAAACGCAATGTTTGTTGAGGTTAACCCAATCCCTGTTAAGGCTGCTTGCAATCTTATGGGTTGGAACGCAGGTCCTTGCAAAATGCCGCTTTGCGATATGACAGACGAACACAACGTTTATCTTGAAAAAGTTATGAAGGATTACGGTCTTATTAAGTAATTTTTAGAGGAATAATAAATGACAAGGATTATTATAACAGGTGCATGCGGTAAGATGGGCAAGGTTATTGCAAGCGTTGTTGCTGCTCGCGACGACTGCGAAGTTGTTGCCGGAGTTGATAAGTATAATGATAACACTTGCGCCTTCCCTGTTTACGCAACACTTAATGAAGTTAACGAAAAAGCGGACGTTGTAATTGATTTTTCAAATCCGTCGCTGCTTGACGACCTTCTTTCATACTGCAAGGCAAACAGCACGGCGGTCGTTATAGCAACAACAGGCTATGACGAGTGTGAGAAAAAGAAGATTGCAGACGCTTCAAACGATATTCCCGTATTTTTCACATACAATATGAGTATTGGCATTAATCTGCTTGCTTCCCTTGCTAAAAAGGCTGTGAACGTGCTTGGAAATGATTTTGATATCGAGATTGTGGAACAACACCATAATCAAAAAATTGACGCTCCGTCAGGCACAGCGCTTATGCTCGCAGACGCTATCAGCGAGGAATTTGACAAGCCGATGAAATATGAGTACGACCGCCACTCAAAGCGTGAAAAACGTACAAAGGACGAGATTGGTATACACTCAATCAGAGGCGGCACAATAGTCGGCGAACACGAGATTATTTTTGCCGGCAGAGATGAAAATATCACCCTTTCGCACTCGGCACGCAGCAAAGAAGTTTTTGCTGTCGGCGCAGTTAACGCTGCTGTGTTTATGAGCGACAAGACTGCAGGTATGTACGATATGGGCGAACTTGTAAAATAATAATTAAACGTAGGGAGCGATGACCACATCGCTCCGTTTAATTCTATGTAGTTATGACGAAAGAACAGAAGTATTTTTTAGAACTTGTGAGGTCACATCTGAATAATGAAATTCCGCCTGCGCCCCCTGAAAACATTGATTTTGAGGGGTTTTTAAAGGTCAGCGAAATCCAGAATATGACCGCCATTGTAGCGATTGAACTAAAAAAACTTCCTGCAGAATACAGACTTTCAAAAGAGGACTTCTCCCCTTTTAATCAGGCGCTTGGACTGACCCTGCAAAACTACGAATACAAAATGAAGGGCATTAATCTGTTGACTGAAGCGCTCTGCAAAAACGGTATTAAGCACCTGTTTTTAAAGGGCGCGGCTGTTCGAGAGTTTTACCCTGTGCCTGAGGTCAGAACAAGCGGCGATACAGACGTTGTGGTTGCCTTTAGTGAACTTGAAAAAGCGTCAGAACTGCTTGTTAAACAGGGCTTTGAGCCGAAACACATGAAACTTGACGAGCATATATTCAAATTCTGCGGTGAAGATTATGAGATGCAGAGTTATATCAAATCGTTTGGCGATGCAGGTAACAAGTTCTTTGCTGACACGTTTGACGAAAACAAATGCGATTCTGAAAACGAACTCACTTACACGCTTAAACCGCTCTATCATCTGGTTTATATCGTAACTCATATTCTTAATCATTTGAAGTCGGGCGGTGCAGGTGTGCGCCAACTCGCCGATGTTGACGTTATTATCAGGAATTGCGGTATAGACATTGACGACTTCTTTAAAATCTGCAAGGAAATCGGCATTGAAAAGTCGTCAAAAGTTATCGTTGCGCTTTGCAAATTGTTTTTTGATACGCCTGTTGACTTTGATTATGAGATTGAGCCTGAACTCCTTGAACTTATGCAGAGTGTTATCCTTGACGGCGGCACGTTTGGTTACGGTATAGGTAACGTTGGCACAGTACGACTTATGCGTACTGCCGGTGATGACAGCAAAACAAGTTCTGCAAAGGCTGTAATCGGTCTTTTTAAGTTTGATAAAGATTATCTTTACAAGACGTATGAATATGCGCGAAAACGCCCGATATTGCTGCCTGTGGCGTATGTTTCACGCCTTTATGACGCAGTATTTAAGCGTGGCAAACAAAATATGAAACACATCAAGTCAATGTTCACAGACAGTGAAGTCGCAAGCAAAATGAACGAAATGCTGCGCGAACTTGAAATAAATTAAGGCTGACCGTTTTGTGCAAGTGTAAAATGAAAGTGGACACGAAAAGTGTTCGCTTTCATTTTTTGTTGTATAATAAAGAAAAAGGA
>ONXZ01000080.1 GCA_900321905.1 uncultured Eubacteriales bacterium | reverse complement strand
TACCAGTCTGTCGTACATTTTCTCTGCTCTGATGTCCACCTCATGCAAATGTGTATTCAGACTACAGCTTGTCTTCAGCGTGGTGTATAACACCTTGCGGTATTTCTTTATGTAATCAAGGTGGCGCAAGCCCCATTGACCGATTTCATACTGCGTTTCGGTTGACACCAGATTTGGCAGCAGCACGCCGTTTACTTCTGTGTAATCGTATGAGTTCTTGCCTTTCCTCGTATTCCTCAAGCCATCGTTTTGGCGCATATTTTTTATCCTCCAGTAATAATGATTGTCTTGTGTATAAAATTTCCTTGTTGAGCACTTGAACTGCCTCAGCATCTGCTTGGTCGAAAAGCTTCTCCCACTTTTCATAATTACTCTTTTTCATTCGCGGTGTTATCTTTAAGCGCTTCGTGTTTTCCTTCATCAGCTCTTGGTATCGTTTCTCCGCCTTTGCCTCAATCATTTCAAGATACGGAAACATTGAGTGGTCGCACATCATATCCTCATACGCTTCCGGCTCGTTTACATACAGAAAATAGGAGTGCCTCCTGCCCCACATTCCAATCTTTGGCTGCTCTAATTCTACATCGGGATTTTCCAAATCAATATCCCTGAAATTGACGTTGTTATGTATTATCATTTTTTACCTCCTTGTTAGCTTTGGACCATAAAGTCAAATAAGGCGCGAAACCTCCTTTCCCCTGTATTTATGCGGTTTTTCGTCTGTTGCCTTATGAATCCATACTAACATGGACAGGTGCCATTGCGGCACCCATGTTGTTGGCGTCTTTGATGCCGAGGTCGGTGATTGTGCCGATGTGAACGGCGGATATTCTGATTTCGTCTGCGGCGCTGTTTGCACCCTGCTGCTCGACCACGCAACTGCCTGCGCCTGTGACTGTCCACTGTGCTGTCGGCGGGCGCTGACCGCCGTACTCAAGCGGAAAACGGAACTGCCTTTCACTCGAACAAAAGTGGCTTGACGCGCCGCCAATGCAGCACTTTGCGCCGCCGTCAACAAACATAGCGCACGACGCGAGCGTGAGCGCCATTGTGGAACACGCGCCATACATACCGATAAACGGAATCTGCAAATCTTTGAGCGCAAACGCAGAGCCGACGCATTGGTCAAGCAAGTCGCCCGTCATTACAAAATCAACGTCGCTTGGACTCCTGCCTGCGTTTGACAGCGCACGGATAATTGAATCATGCAGCATTGCCGACTCGGCAAGTTCAAACGATTCTTTGCCCATAGTAGTGTCCTCAAAAATCATATCAAAATCGTTGCGCAGAGGACCTTCGCCCTCCTTTTTGCCGACAACGCCTGCGCTGCCTGTAATCACAGGCTGTGTGTCAAAAAACACGGTTTTATTCTTAATAAACATAAAAACACCTCGCTTTTATTATTAGCGAGGTGCGAATTATTATTGATATTTTGTTTTATAAAAATTTATTCCTGATTTTCGTCATTTTCTGTTGTCGGCGGCAAGACGGTTTTAAATTGCTTTTTTGCCTTGCTGTATCCGACAGAATAAATTATAATAAGCGCTCCTACTACGATAAGAATTATACCGCAAATCAGCAAAATCAACGAACTGTTGCTCATTACAGAGCGAGACAAAACGGGAGTATTTTCGTCTGTATTTACAGTCGTTCTTGCCTTTGTTGTTTTGGTTTTTTTGGTATTATTTTCATCATCAAACTGCATATCAAATTTTGTTGTTCCTGCACTTTCCGCAGAGTTGTATGAGGACTTAGCGCGTGAGTTTGATTTGCTTTTTTTAGATGATTTTTTCTTTTTCTTTTTCGCTTTTTTGGTTGTAGTCTTTTTTACGGTAGTTTTTTCGGGAATTTTCATTTTGACGGAGTTCAAAACAAGATAACGGCAGTTGTTCGCAAACAAGTAGACCCTGATGTTTATACTTGTGCTGTCGCCGTTATACTGAAAATAAGTCAACGCCTTACCTGTTTTGCCCTCGCAATAAAAGTTATAACCGACATCAAACACGTTTTGTGATTCGCCAAACTCATCGTCGATACCGTCTTTGGTTACAGCAAAGGTGTAAATGCCTTCTTTTGCCGTAACCTCATACTGAACGCGAACATCATCGCTGCCATCGTACTGCATTGAACTTTCGCTGAACGAAAACCTGTTGTACATCGCGAGAATATCATTGTCGCAGATATATGAAGCGTAGCCGCCGAGGCGGTTATTAATCGACTTTTTGTTAAGAGTAACTGTCTTTACCTCCGCAGCACGCTCCCACTTGCCTTCGTTAAGATAATCACTGTTAGCGCCCAAAGAGATAAGTGTGCAGCAAACCAGAGTGCATATCATAATAACTGATATTATTGCCGTGCGAATGATTTTCATAAACACACACCCTTTCGTATGTGTTTATTTTACCATATGCGACAAATATTGACAAGTGACCAAGTTTATACGGCTAAACATAAGTGTGTTCAACATTGATATCGAGCGGATAATCAGGATATTGCTGTGCAAAAAGCGCCTTAATATCACCCTCTATCCGTTGCCTGTTGTCATCGTCGCTGAAAGGTATTAACAAATCAAATGTTATATGCTTTACGCCGTCTTTTTCCGCAAAGCGGCAATCGTGGAACGAAAATGACGGATTATACGCGCTGATAGTAGTTTTTGCAAATTTGTTCAGTTCTCTTGTGGTAATGTCTGCAGTGTCCACAGGGTCCATATGGATACACATAACAATGCCGAGTTCGTCAAAAACCCTGCGCTCCGCACTGTCGATAGCGTCGTGAATTGTGAACACATCGGCGTTTGCGTCAACCTCTGCGTCGGCTGAAGCGATAATCTTGTTTGCGCCGTAGTTATGCAGCATAAGGTCGTGCATGCCAAGCACGATATCGCTATCAGTAACTATTCTTTCAATTTTATCTGTAACGTCCTTATCAGGCGTTTCGCCGAGGAGCGGTGAAATAACAGATTTAAGAAGTTCTGCACCTGTCCAGAACACAAAAACCGATACACAAACGCCAATGACGCCGTCAATACACGGGATATTCAGCTTGTGCGCGAGGATTACCGACATAACCGTTGCAAGCGTTATAATACAGTCGTTTATGCTGTCTTGCATAACACCCTTGAGGTTAAGATTTTTGGTAAGAGTGTAAAGTTTTGCGTTAAAATACGCCATCCAGATTTTCACAAGCACGGTTGCCCCCAGCACAACAACATACCATATGCTGAAACGAATATCCTGCGGGTGAATAATCTTTTCAACCGAACTTTTTGCAAGTTCAAAACCGACGACAAAAATCGAGATTGCAACTATCATTGCAGAGATATATTCCGCCCTGCCGTGACCGAAAGGATGCTCTTTGTCATCGGGTTTACCGGACAGCCGTGCGCCCATAATTGTAACCACGTTTGTGGTGCAGTCGGACAAATTATTTACTGCGTCAGCCGTTACGGAAACCGAGCCTGAGAGCGCACCGACAACAAATTTGATAATGCACAAAATCACATTGCACACAATACCGGTCAAGCCGCTTAGTCTGCTGTAAAATCCGCGCAGGTCGTCCCTTTCCCTGCCCCTTGCAAGACTGATTAAAAGTTTCGTCAATTAAATCACCTTAATTAAATTATGAGTGAACTGATTACATATGTTGCGCCTGCGCAAAGCCACGCCACAGCGCATTGCAAAACCACTACGCCAGCCGCCCATTTTGCGCCGAGTTCGCGTTTTACGGAGGCGATTGTTGCAACGCACGGCGTATACAGCAAACAGAAAACAAGCAGCGACGCCGCAGCGCGCACGGTGAGCGCGCCCTTGATTGCCGCCCTGCTGCCAAACAGTACAGACAGCGTTGAAACTACGCTTTCCTTAGCCATAAATCCTGTAATCAGCGAAGTTGTTATGCGCCAGTCGCCAAATCCGAGCGGCGCAAAAATCGGTGTTATCCAGCCTGCTATAACCGCAAGCATACTGTCCTTTGAACTTTCGACCATCTCGAGATGGAAGTTAAATGTGGTGAGAAACCAAATTACAATTGAAGCGATAAAAATTACCGTGAACGCACGAGTTAAAAAGTCCTTTGACTTATCCCAAAGCAGTTGCAAAATGTTTTTTGCGCTTGGCATACGGTAATTCGGAAGTTCCATAACAAACGGCACCGCCTCACCTTTAAAAGATGTGTTTTTGCTGATAAGCGCCGTTATTATGCCGACAATTATGCCCAAAAGGTAAAGCGCAATCATTACAAACGCCGCGTATTTTGGGAAGAATACTGCGGAAAACAGCGCGTATATCGGCAGTTTTGCAGAGCAACTCATAAACGGTATGAGCATTATTGTCATTTTTCTGTCGCGCTCTGACGGCAGTGTGCGGCAGGACATTACGCCGGGTACGGAACAGCCGAAGCCGATGAGCATTGGTACAATACTCCTGCCTGAAAGCCCGAGTTTGCGCAGAAGTTTATCCATAACAAACGCCACACGCGCCATATAGCCTGTGTCCTCAAGCAGCGACAGGAAGAAGAACAGCGTAACGATAATCGGCAAAAATACAACCACGCTGCCGACACCTGTTATTACACCCTTTACTATCAGGGAGTGTACAACCTCGTTTGTGTGCCATGCTACAAGTCCGCTGTCAACAGCAGCCGTCAGTTTGTCTATGCCGAACTCTAACAGTTCCTGCAGGTATTTGCCGATTACGCCGAATGTGAGCCAGAAAACAAGCCCCATAATAACAATAAACGACGGTATTGCGGTGAATTTGCCTGTCAGAATTTTATCTATCTTGCGGCTGCGCTCGCGCTCTTTGCTCTCTTTTGGTTTAATAACGCACTGCTTGACAAGTTTTGTGATGAACGAAAAACGCATATCCGCAATTGCGGCAGCACGGTCAAGACCGCGTTCCTGTTCCATCTGCACAATGATATGTTCAACAAATTCCGCTTCGTTATCATCGAGTTTGAGCGCTTCCATAAGACGCTCGTCGCCCTCAACGAGTTTGGTTGCCGCAAAGCGTACAGGTATTCCCGCCGCTTCGGCATGGTCTTTAATCAGGTGCATAATACCGTGCAGCGCCCTGTGAACGGCGCCGCCGTATTCGCTCTCGTCGCAAAAGTCGTTGCGCTGCGGCTTTTCCTGATACTTTGCAATATGTACGGCGTGGCTGATAAGTTCGTCAACACCCTCGTTTTTAGAAGCGGAAATCGGCACAACAGGTATGCCGAGGATATCCTCCATCTCATTGATAAGCACCGAGCCGCCGTTGCCGCGTACCTCGTCCATCATATTGAGGGCAAGCACCATCGGCGTTTCAAGTTCCATAAGTTGCATTGTTAAATACAAATTGCGCTCGATGTTAGTTGCGTCTACAATATTGATAATACCTGTCGGCTTTTCGCCAAGTATGTAGCGGCGCGACACAATCTCCTCGCTCGTATAGGGCGACAGCGAGTAGATGCCCGGCAAATCAACAACTTCGGTGTTGGGGTTGTTTTTTATCTGACCGCTTTTTCTGTCAACGGTAACACCCGGGAAGTTGCCAACGTGCTGATTTGAACCTGTGAGTTGGTTAAACAGCGTTGTCTTGCCGCAGTTCTGGTTGCCTGCAAGCGCAAAGGACAGCACCTTGTCGTCAGGCAGCGGATTTTCTTCTGCCTTGATGTGGTACTTGCCGCCCTCACCAAGTCCGGGGTGTTCTTTTGCAGCGCGAAGCAGCGGCGCTTCCTCGCTTGAAGCGCCTGTCGTTTTTTCGATTGTAATTTTTTCTGCGTCCGCAATGCGGAGCGTCAGCTCATAACCGTGAATCCTGAATTCTGCAGGGTCGCCCATAGGAGCGTACTTAACAAGCGTTATCTCCGCACCCGGAATAACGCCCATATCAAGAAAGTGCTGTCGCAAAGCGCCTTCTCCCCCGACCTTTTCAATCACACCTGTTTGAGCGATTTCAAGTTCGTTTAATTTCATTTTCCTATCCCACAACTTTAATTAATTATATTTCAAATTATTACATTTATAACCATTATAACAACATTAAAATATTTTGCAACAAAAAAGCGGATATCCTGCAGGGTATCCGCCATAAAACTTTTTCTATTCAGGTATACCGTATTTTTCAATAACGTAATCAAGGTCTTTGTCGCCCCTGCCTGACAGGTTAATCAAAACAGAGCCGTGCTCCATTTGCTTGGCAAGTTTCATACCAAATGCTATGGCGTGCGAACTCTCGATTGCAGGGATAATACCCTCAAGGCGTGAGAGTTTGTAGAACGCGTCAATCGTTTCAGCGTCGTCAATTACGTCATACTTAACTCTGCCGATGTCCTGCAAAAATGCGTGCTCAGGACCTGACGACGGGTAGTCAAGACCGCTTGCAACCGAATAAACAGGAGCAGGCTCACCGTTTTCGTCCTTGAGCATAATTGAGTTAAATCCGTGCATAACGCCCTCTGTGCCGTACTTGAGGCTTGCGGCGTGGTCGCCGAGTTTAGGACCTCTGCCGAGCGGCTCAACA
>ONXZ01000272.1:825-2284 GCA_900321905.1 uncultured Eubacteriales bacterium | reverse complement strand
AAACCTTAACCATCTCATCAAGGGCAATGCCTGTATTGCTCTTTGCCCTCGGTGAACCATTTATAATCAGTACTTTCATTTTATCACCTTTTTATAATATGTTTTAAATAGCAACAATATTAACGAGTTTGCCCGGAACATAGATTTCCTTCTTAATCGTTTTGCCGTCGATAAATTCTTTAATCTTTTCGTCTTCTTTAGCAAGAGCGATAACCTCGTCCTTAGGCATATCTACAGGGATAGTAACGCGTGAGCGAACTTTGCCCATAACCTGCAGCACAATCTCAACTGTGTCGTCAACAGTTTTTGCCTCGTCAAATGACGGCCACTCTGCCTCGTTAAGCATACCGCCGAAGTTCATCTGCTGCCAGATTTCCTCTGTAACGTGCGGTGCAAACGGGTTAACGATAAGGATAAGGTCGCGAAGTTCTGCGCGGTTGATTTTGCCAACCTCATAAACCTGATTGAGCAGCGTCATAACAGCCGCAATAGCGGTGTTGAACTTCATAGCCTCGATATCCTCTGACACCTTTTTGATAGTCTTGTGCATTGCGCTTGAAAGGTCTGAAGAATACTCGTTTCCGTCAACGACCATATCCTGCAGTTTCCAAAGTCTGTCGATAAAACGCTTGCAGCCCTTAACGCTTGACTCGCTCCACGGTGCAGCCTGCTCGTAGTCGCCCATAAAGAGAACGTAAGTTCTCAGCACGTCTGCGCCGTAAACGTCTACAACCTCGTTAGGGTCGATAACATTGCCGCGCGACTTGCTCATTTTAACGCCGTCAGGACCGAGGATAAGACCCTGAGCCGTTCTCTTGAGATATGGCTCTTTGAACGGAACAGCACCGATATCATAGAGGAATCTGTGCCAGAAGCGTGAGTAAATCATATGGCGTGTAACGTGTTCCATACCGCCGTTGTACCAGTCAACTGCGCCCCAGTATTTGAGTTTGTCCATATCGGCAAGCGCCTTGTCATTGTGCGGGTCGATATAGCGCAAAAAGTACCACGATGAGCCTGCCCACTGAGGCATTGTGTCAGTTTCCCTCTTTGCGTCGCCGCCGCACTTAGGACACTTGCAGTTAACGAATGAATCAATCTTTGCAAGCGGGCTTTCGCCGTCCTGACCCGGTTCAAAATTCTCAACATCAGGCAGACGAAGCGGAAGTTCATCATAAGGCACAGCAACAAGTCCGCATTTTGGGCAGTGTACAATCGGAATTGGCTCGCCCCAGTAACGCTGACGGTTAAACGCCCAGTCTTTCATCTTATACTGCACGCCCTCGTCGCCGATACCCTCTGCCTTTAGATGGTCAATCATCTTTGCGATTGAGTCTTTTTTGTTATCCATACCGTTAAGGAATTCGGAGTTCACCATTTCGCCGTCGCCGGTATATGCTTCAGCAGTGATGTCGCCGCCCTTGATAACTTCGATGATATCAATGCCGAACTTCTTTGC
>ONXZ01000272.1:0-717 GCA_900321905.1 uncultured Eubacteriales bacterium | reverse complement strand
TAACAGGGTTTTTAGCGGTGATACCGTCAATGCAAACGCCGGTCTTGTCCTTAACAAGTTGTGTACGCTCAAACTCTGTCTTTTTAGCACACTCTTTGCGGTAAGCCTCAATATCAGCAAAGTTGCCGATACTATCCTTATACTTGTCGATAAGAGGATGTTCAGGCGCAATAACCATAAATGTTACACCGAAAAGCGTATCAGGACGGGTGGTATAAATTTTGAGTTCCTCAGGTGCTTCGTTAATTTTGAAGTTAACAAACGCACCGCGCGACTTGCCAATCCAGTTAATCTGCTGCTGTTTAATGTTTGGAAGATAGTTGACCTCCTCCAGACCTTCAAGGAGTTTGTCCGCATACTCTGTTATACGCAGATACCAAACGTCCTTTGACTTCTGCACAACATCACTGTGGCAGATATCGCACTTGCCGCCCTGTGAGTCCTCATTTGAAAGTACAACCTTGCAGGACGGGCAGTAGTTAACAAGCGTTTTGTCACGGAAAGCAAGTCCGTTTTCAAACATCTTGAGGAAAATCCACTGCGTCCACTTGTAGTATTTTTCGTCAGTTGTGTCGATAACTCTGTTCCAGTCAAACGAAAAGCCGACGCGCTTAAGTTGCGAAGTGAACTTTTCAATATTCATATCCGTAACCTTGCGCGGGTGAATACCGGTTTTGATAGCATAGTTTTCAGTCGGCAGACCGTAAGCGTCAAAGC
>ONXZ01000128.1 GCA_900321905.1 uncultured Eubacteriales bacterium | reverse complement strand
AATTAATAAAGATTAATCCGGATATTTATGGAGATTGCTATTTGATTCCAAAAGAAATTCCAATGCTTAAGGATTTGGAGGAATATGCATATATTTTAGATGCTTGCGGTAAAAACAAAAAATTTGGATTGGCATTGAGCATTGCTTTAGGTGAAAGAGAAAAAGCACTATCTACAGCAACAGAATTGCAACGTAAATATCGTGACCAAATAGTGAAAGGTCTCGAATGGGTAAAAAGAGAAGGTGCTGTTCAATTAAATTCATCACAATATTTATACAGTGAAGATAAAGTTTTAAAATCTGTGATGGGTACTATTGCCAGTATTGGATTATCTGTTGAATTGATTGATTCATCAAAACCAGTATTGGGATTGTCAAGACTTCACAATGATATTAAAATATCCGGTAGAACAACTAGGGATATGGTTGAACGTGGAGTGGATTTAGGAAAGGCTTTACGTGATAGTTCAAACAATTTCGGTGGACAAGGAGGGGGCCACGATATTGCAGCAGGAGCTATGATACCTTATGAAAGCAAAGATAATTTTCTCCATTTATTTGATGAAATGATTGAATACCAATTAAATAATGATTAATATGTTTTTAACTAAAAAAGAAGAACAAATGTGTGATGGTGAATTTGGTGAAACCATCCGTAAAAGTATGGATATTCTGGTTGCTTTGGGAGACATTTACGGAGCTTCTAAGTTAGTTGACATCACGTCCGCTCAGGTATCTGGAGTTTCATATAAAACCATAGGTCAGGCAGGTTTGGAATACCTTGAAGACTTGGCCAGTGAAGAGTTTGAATATTCAGGAATTAATGCTTCACTCAATCCTCCGGGAACTGATTTGGATAACTGGGAAGCTTTAGGATTTCCGAAAGAATTTTCCATTAAGCAAAATCAAATTGTGGATGCATATGGAAAGCTTGGAATTTCTAAGACTTGTACCTGCACACCGTATCTTGTAGGTAATGTTCCTAGATTTAGAGATCATGTATCATGGTCTGAATCATCTGCGGTTGCTTATGTTAATTCAGTAATTGGTGCACGTACTAATCGCGAAGGGGGTCCTGCGGCTCTTGCAGCAGCTATTGTTGGCAAAACTCCTCTTTATGGATTCCACTTGGATGAAAATAGAAAAGCTAACTTGATTGTTAATGTCAACACTGAATTGTCTGGTGCTGATTGGGGTGCATTAGGCTATATTGTTGGAAAAACTGTTGGTGGCGGAGTGCCTTATTTTAAAGTTCAAAATTCACCAAACAATAATGATTTGAAAACTTTGGGTGCCGCTCTTGCTTCATCAGGATCCGTTGCACTTTATCATATGGATTGACGGTGCGTGTGCTTTGAGTCTTACGCCGTACTTTCCGCCTTGTTTCATAATCTCAGGCTCTTCGAGCGAAAGTTCTTCCATATTAGGCATAACAATGCCGTAACCCGTTTGATTGACCTGCTCAAGCGCGTCTGCAATACGTTTGTATTTATCTTTAACCTCGGCAAGAGCAACGAACTCACGCAGCAGTGATTCCTCATCAGTAATCTCTGCGCCGCATTTTTCGCTCATAATCTCAAACAGATGGGCGCTGTCTACATCTACGCTTACAACAACTTTGCCGTCAGACAAATCTGCGTCCGTTACGGACGACGCCATAACATTGTCATTATCCCCTACGCTGTCAGCAAAACCGTAAACCGAGCGCATAGTCGTAACGTTAGCACATTCATCCTTTATTGAGTCAATAATATTTTTACGAAGAGCGTCGTCGTCATCAAGCGAAGTGAACCAGTTTGGTAGGTCGATACCGATAGACGATACAGGGAATTCATACAGTACGTTCTGCAGGATTTCTTTAATATCATCTTCGCCGATTTCAAGAATGTTTTGCGGTATAACAGGGACGTCGTATTTATCTGTCATTTCTGCTGCGAGCGTCTTCGCCTGCTCTGAACCTGCGTCAGTCGTGTTCATAAGCACTACGAAAGGTTTTCCAAGCGCTTTGAGTTCGCTGATTACACGTTCTTCAGCCTCCTCATATTCTTCGCGCGGTATCTGGCTGATTGAGCCGTCCGTCGTCACTACGAGCCCGATAGTAGAATGTTCGTCGATTACTTTTTTAGTTCCGATTTCAGCCGCCATATTGAACGGTATTTCTTCCTCATACCACGGAGTCATCACCATTCGCGGCTGTTCGTCCTCGATATATCCCTCGCTGCTCGGTACAATGTAGCCGACGCAGTCTATCATACGAACTTTAAGATGAAGGTTATCCTGCATAGCAATCTCTATTGACTCCTCGGGAATAAACTTCGGCTCTGTTGTCATTATCGTTCTGCCTGCTGCGGATTGCGGCAACTCGTCTTTTGCACGTTCTTTTTGAAAATCGCCTTCAATATTTGGTATAACAAGCGTATCCATAAATCGCTTGATGAACGTTGATTTGCCTGTACGAACAGGTCCGACAACGCCTATATAAATATCTCCCTGCGTGCGTGTGGAGATGTCGGAATAAATGTTATCAGTCATTATGTAACCTCCTAAGCCCTAGGGATAATAAGCACTTTAGACGTGTCAAGCACGTCGCTTTTCAGCGAGTTTTCTTTCATTATTTTATCTGCGTCAGACAAAAACGATTTTGCTATATCCCAGACATTTTCATTTTCTTTGCCAAAGTATACAGTCAGAGTGTGGCTGTCTTTTATCTCGTCGCCAACAGTGATATCGGAAAGTAACGGAATCTGTACAACGTTGTAGTAATAAGCGTTAACAAGCAAATTCAGCCGCAAATCAACCCTGCCGTCAGCCGAGAGCGAAAAGTCATAATCATCTATACACAGGCTGACAATTGCTTCATCATATCTTTGAGCGGGTATTTCAATATCAGCGCTTGTGCTGACTGAACTGAGTTCGTCGTCGGTATTAACAATCGCAACTGCGTCTACCGTCGTTAAGATTGCCCCGTTTTTGTAAGTGGGTGATTTCAGTTTTATATACAGTTCGTCAATCGCCGTGAAGTCACCGTTGAACTTAAGCGGAACATCAACCAGTTTGCGTTCGGTTACAAGTACGCCGTCAATATTTGCTGAAAAGTCTGAGTATTCGCACTCGCTCTCGCGTCCTACAGCGTAGCCGTCAGTTACTATTTCAGCCTCGTTTTCACGAATAACGGTAAGTCCGATTGCAATATCGCCAAATATGTTAATAACCGACACCTTTTCATTTGCCGTACCTTTAACCTTAAAGAACACGGAGCCGAGAGATACATCAGGAATTACGGTGTCGCTGTCTGTAAGACCGTTTTTATCTATAATCTTTGACAGTTCAAAAGAATAATAAGCCTTTTCGATTTTATCCTCGTCGCCGTCTGCGGTATACAGAATTGTTGTTTTAAGGTTTATTCTAATCAGCAGTTTGTCTTTAATTACCTTGATATCATTAACTGTTGGGTAAGATACTGAACTAATGATTCTTCCTACTGCAGAGGCGTCCGACGGCAGCGTTACTTCCTCGTCAAAATCAATTTTATCAATATAAGCGGCTGCAACATCGGAGGTGGTGACGGTGCTGCTTCTCAGTTTTGACGACTCAAGTTCGCTGACCATAGGGCATTTAACCCTGTCGTACACCGAAATATTGAGCACAGACATAGTATGTATATCAATCCTGCGCTGGTTTATCACCCTGAAATTTGTGTATTTGTCGCAAATAACAGCACGCACAAAGGAGCCTTCGTCAAGGTTGTCAAGCGTAAACACCTTTGAAAAATCTTCCTCAAAATCAGCATAGCAAAGGCGTGAATTCTCGTTATAGTATGTAATTTGTATAGCACATTTGCCGTAAATCTTGACCTCGTTAAAACTGATATCTGCGGACGTGACATAACTGTTTGACGTGCATTTTACAACACGGTAAATGTCGTCAAGATATGCAGGAAGTGTTTCCTGAAAGTCACCCTCGATATCTATTACTTTTGTGTAAATTTTGCAATTCTTTTCCAAACACGAATATTCTTTTTGCGTATCCATTGATTTGCTCCTTTCTGTTTCTATCACACTATATGCAGTTTGATTGAAGTATATAACTACCAATTTTGGTATTTATATGATACTTTTATTATTTTCATTTATATGGTATGCTTCAATTGGAAAAATGCGCGAAAAAGTTACAATTTGGTTACAATATGCAAAAAAGTGTGATTTTAGGGTGCCCAAATGTGACTAATATATAGAGGCATTTATAAATCGCTTTTGAAAGGAGGTGCGGCGCTGATGGAAAAGAGCCTGAAAAATGCGGCTGATATTGAGTTTCAAAAAGTATATAAGGCGTATTACACACCGCTTTACAGGTTTTGCCTGACAAAACTTGCAGACGACAGACCTGCAATTGACGATGTTTTGCAGGAAGCATTTTTGGTTTACTACAACAAACTTCTTGAAGGCAGCAAAATCGAATATACATATGCTTACCTGCTGAAAATTACCGACATACAAATACAGCGATATTTCAGAGACATCAAAAAGCAAAGCCGGACAATCAGTCTTGACGAAGTTATAAAAATTCCAAGCAGCAAGGATAATCTTGATGAGAAAATTGCGTTTGAGCAATACTCAAGAGAGTTCAGCGCCGCACTTCGTGATGACGAAGCGGAACTGTTCTCAATGCGATACATTGAGGAGTTAGATTTAAACGAAATAGCCGAACTCACAGGACTTTCAATAACCAACGTGTCAACACGGCTTAACAGAATAAGAGAAAAACTTAGAAAACGATACGGCGAGGATTCAGAATTTACATAACTCCCCTCCTCCCCGTTTTCGGAAAGGAGAAATTATGGCTCACATTGATATGAACACAAAAATTGTCAATTCAAACACTTCAC
>ONXZ01000119.1 GCA_900321905.1 uncultured Eubacteriales bacterium | reverse complement strand
GTGCTTTTTATATATCTGCGTTTGAACTGGTCGCTCGCACAGACTGCGCTACGCAGATTGTGCAGACGGTCGGCACATTTGACTACAAACGCCATCTCGTTTTGTTTAATACCGCTGACATAGTCGCTCATAGCAAGTCCGTCACGCTTAGTGAGCAGGCGCACAGCCTCCACAATTTCGGGCGTGCCGCCGTTTTGCATAAGGTCGTTTTCCGTAGCGTCAGTATCCTCAAGCAAGTCGTGGAACAGCGCTGTAATCTGATAATCAACGCCGTAGCCTTTATCTTTGACAAGTCGAGCAACCTCAACAGGGTGCGTGATGTACTTTTTACCGCCGATGCGGAACTGCCCCTCGTGCTTACGTGTTGCGTATTCAAGTGCTAATTGGTATCTCTGGGTATCGCTCACGACAAATCCTCCGCTGATAGTGGACAAGCGAATTTTCACTTATATTATGACAAGCGGCGCGCCGTTTGTCAACAGTGAAAATATACAAAAAATTACATAAAAACTTCATCAATCACTATAAGTTCATCTTCTGTTAGAGGCGGTTTTTCAAGCGCTTGCAGGTTCTCAAGCAGTTGCGTCTTTGTACGCACGCCGATTAGTACAGACGTTACGCCGTTTGCCAGAAGCCACTGAATCGCCATTTGCGACAGCGTTTCGCCGCGTTCTTCTGCAATATTGCACAGTATTTTTATCTGTTCAAGTTGCTTATCGTCAAGACCTATGTTTTTGCAGTAATCTTCCTTGCCGTAAAGTCGCGAATCCTTTGGAATTCCGTCCTTGAACTTGTGCGACAGCCTGCCCTGCGCAAGCGGTGAAAAGGCGATAAGACCCTTTTCCTTCTTCCTGCACTGCCTTTTGAGTCCGTTTCTCTCAACCGTTCTGTCAAGTATCGAATATCGGTTTTGATTAATGATAAACGGCACGTTATAATCCTCGCACCTGTGATGCATACGGTGCATCTTTTTGCCATCATAGTTGCTGATACCCGCATAAAGCGACTTGCCCTGACGGATGATGTCTGACAGTGCGAGTGCAGTTTCATCAAGCGGGGTTTCAGGTGTCATACAATGGTGATAGAATATGTCAACATAGTCAAGTCCCATACGGCTGAGCGAATCGTTGAGCGACGACATCAGATATTTTCGAGTGCCTCCCCTGCCGCCGTAAGGTCCGTCCCACATTTCGTAACCCGCTTTTGTGGAGATAATGAGTTCGTTGCGGTACGGCTTTAAATTTTCGGCAAAGATTTTGCCAAAGTTGCGTTCTGCGTCGCCGGGTTGAGGACCGTAGTTGTTTGCAAGGTCAAAATGAGTAACACCCATATCGAAGGCGGTAAGAATAATGTCCTTGATTTCATCGTAATCTGCATCGCAACCAAAATTCTGCCAAAGTCCTACAGAGATTTTTGGCAGAGCCAGTCCGTTTGGAAGGTAGTTAAACTGTGCGTTCTCATATCTTTTTTCATTTGCAGTATACATAACATTCTCCAATCAAAAGCGCCCCTGTATACACAAGGGCGCAAAATATCATTATACTTCTGAGAAATTGTCCTTACCAACTCCGCAAAGCGGGCAAGCAAAATCCTCCGGCAAATCCTCAAAAGGAGTGCCGGGTGCGATACCAAGGTCAGGTGCGCCAACCTCAGGGTCGTACTCATAACCGCAGATATTGCATACATATTTAGCCATACTTTTCACCTCCACAAATTATCTGTCAAAACCATTATATCAATAATATACTTTAATGTAAAGCAAAATAATTTTGCAAAATGTATACCATTTTTCGACAAAAAATGATATAATGTATGTTAGCACTATTTTATCCAGGGAAAAAGTTTATGAAAAATTACCTTAAACGAATCACAAGCGGTGAAAACCACGCAAAAAAATGGGAACTAATCTACTGGTGGATACTGCGCGTACTTATGATTGGCGCATTTATTGACAGTGTGTTCATAAGGCACGATGTTCAGCAGACCCTGCAAACGCTGTCAAACCTTGTGCTGATGTTTTTGTGGGAGATATTTATGCTCTTCCCCAAAACACGCTGGCCGCGATATGTGCCGTCTTATATACAGGACTTCACCGTATTCGGCTTTTTCCTCGCTTCTTTTGGCGGAGCATATCTCAATTTTTACTACTCCATTCCGGCTTACGACTTGATAATGCACACAGTCGGTGGAATTGCCTGCACTATTGCAGGTTACGAGGTTATAGTTTGTATGCAAAAACGCGACAAGGTTAAGGCAAGCATACCGATTGTTGTGCTTGGCGCATTTGGCTTTGGATTTTTTGCAGGAACAGGATGGGAGATTTTTGAGTTTACGTTTGACCAGGTGGCTCCGCAAATAGGTGACGCTCAACATTGGTCGTTAAAACTCGCCGAGGAAGCCGCAAAAGCGCACAACATCGGTTTGCCGAATATTATCCCTGCGCGCGACCCTATGCGCTATGCGATAATTGACACTATGGAGGACACCATCTGCAACACCGTTGGCGGTATAATCGGCTGGATTATTCTGAAAATATGCCCGTATCACCACAAGGGCAAAAACAATGTGAATAACATGTTTGACGATTACATATAAATTGTATAATACGGATGTGATTAAATGAGTTTAAAAAACAAGGCTATTATTGAGGAGTATCTCAGCGAAAAGGACTCCTTTGTTAAACTTGGCGATATAGTCAGCAGTATGCTGAAAAAAGAACTTGACGCCGCTGACATTGATATTATGGCGGTGGAACACAGAGTTAAAGAGGAGCAGAGTCTTGAGGGCAAACTTGAACTCAAGGGCGAAAAGTACAAAACGCTCAGCGACATTACCGACATACTCGGCGCGAGGGTTATCTGCTTTTTTTCAGACGATGTAAACAAGGTTGCGACTATTGTTGAAAATCTGTTTGACATTGACTGGAGCAACTCAGTTAACAAGCGTAATCAACTCACACCTGAGGCATTTGGCTATCTGTCACTGCACTACATATGCACACTGCCTGTCGAGTCCGACTACCCTGAGGAACTCAAAAACAAAAAGTTTGAAGTACAGATTCGCTCGACTTTGCAGCACACCTGGGCGGAGATAAGCCACGACCTCGGTTATAAAAGCGAGTTTGGCGTGCCGAAAAAAGTAACGCGTGAACTGTCGCGAGTAGCAGGATTGCTTGAAATCGCTGACGACCAGTTTATCAGCATACGAAACGATATTCAAAAGTACGGCGAGGAAGTTGAACAACTGCTTGAGCAGGGCAAACTCGGCGAAGTTTTAATCGACCTTGTAACGCTTACGCAGTACCTTGAAACTAACGAAAATATCAAGTCGTTCACAGACGAACTCGTTAAAATGAGCGGCGCAAACCGCAGAAAGTTCAGCCCTGAAAGTTATATAGAGCAACTTACATTCCTCGGTAAAAAAACAATCGGCGATATAGAGATTATGCTCTACGACAATCGTGAAAAAGCGCTCAAACTCGCGCGCCACACGTTTGAAACGACTGAACTGAAGTACATATCAAGCAACATTTCGCTTTACTTTTTGTGCCGCGCAGAACTGCTCGACAACGGCTACAGCCTTGATGACATAACAAAGTTTATGAACATCACTACAAAGAAACTTCGCCGCGCGCAGCACCAGGCAGAACAACTTTTAAATATGAATTTTATCTAAACAAAAGCACCGCAAGAACAATCAATCTTGCGGTGCTTTTTGTTATTTAAGTTTGATATTTTTTGCTGCGCTCCAGGAACTGTAGTATTTTGTTTTGCCCACATTCTTGTATGTGCGAACACGAACATAATACTTCTTTTTGCTCTTGAGTTTTGCAATAGTTTTTGCAGTGGTTTTAGCGTTAGCAACAGTCGCCGTTTTTGTGGTTTTGCCGGTAAACTTTGCACTTGTGCTGTACTGAATCTGATAGCCGTTAGTCTGCGCCGCCTGCTTTTTCCAAGTCACCTTAAGGGTGGCTTTTTTTGGTGTGGAAAGTTTTGCAAGCGCTGTGCCTTTTGGCATAATCTTGAATGTCTTTTTAACGCTGCCGTTGAACTTACCTTTGCCTGCGATTGTGAGAGTTGCAACGCCTACGTTTTTGTTGGCTGAATACTTGACAGTATAATCAGTGTTAAGTTTAAGCGTTGTTTTGCCGTATTTAACCGTGATTGCCTGAGTCAGATTTTTGCCGGTGTAAACCTTATTTTTAACGCCTGCAACCGTGCATTTTGCAACAGAAATCTTTGCCGCGGTTGTGGTTGGTTTTGGCAATGTAACAGACGGTGTTTCCCAGTCGCTGTCGCTTGGCGTTGACTGCTTATCTGACGGGTCATCCGACGGATTGTCTGACGGGTTGTCGGCACTGCTGTCTTCACCGCCCCCGCCGTCCACTGACGGAACAACAGGAACAACAGGCTTGCCGCTTGGTATATTATCACCGCTCGGAGTTTCATCACCGCTGCCGCTTGGAGTTTCATCACCGCTGCCGCTTGGAGTTTCATCACCGCTGCCGCTTGGAGTTTCACTCTTAGAAGTGCTTGCGCTCGGAATCGGAATAATCGGTAAATCGTGGTCATTGACGCCATAAGCAACTACGCTGAAACACATACTGAAAATAACAATCATCGACATAATTGCCAATAACATTTTTTTGTTCATAATCATTCCTCCTCAACAGTTTGTTTTCTTTGGACTATTATTATAACATATTTTCGTCAAAAAGTCCACACTTTTAAATGTAAATAATATAAATATATAAATAAAAACTCCCACACAAACTTGTGCAGGAGTTAAGGAATCGGTATAACAGGGAGTTCTTTTGGCTCTTCAGCCGAACCGCCCTTGCTTTTAGTAGTCGTTTCCTTTTTATTATTGCTATTCTTTTTGGTTGTAGTTGTATTGCCTGAATTTTTGGTTGCGGATTTGCTGCCTTTTTTAGTCGTGGTTTTGCCGTCAGGCTCAATCTCAACAATATCAACGTTTGAAACATCGTCTTTTACGCGAGCGAGCGTAAAACCTTCTTTACCGCTCTTGCCGCTTTTAGCATTTGATGTTTCGCTCTTGCCGCTGTTTGCGCCGCTTGTGTCGCCGCTTTCAGCAGTATCGGATACCGA
>ONXZ01000103.1 GCA_900321905.1 uncultured Eubacteriales bacterium | reverse complement strand
TGGAATTCAAGTAACGAGCAGTATGTAAACCACTTTATTAATGCACTCAGAGGCTTTGTATTCTTTGATACAGAAAATCTGAACAGGTAAGTTTATGGAAAGAAAAGGAACTTTACTTAACAGAAAATACAGAACTCTGCTTGTTTCAACCCTGTCGCTTACGGCGTCAATGTACCTTGCGGGAATTATTGACGCCATAATGGTCGGCAGAATTCTCGGCACGGAAGAACTGTCCGCCATCAACCTTTCGCTTTGCATAACTTTTTTGCGTGATATTCTTGTGTCACTGTTCACCTTCGGCGGCAACACGCTGTCGGTTATGTATAAGGGCAAGCGCGATAACGAATCTGCTGACAAAGTGTTCACGCTGTCGTTTCTGGCTGGCGTTGTTTCCGCGATTGTTCTTGCAGTTGTCGGTATTTTGCTCGCAGCGCCGACGGCGCACATACTCACAAAGGGCGGGGAACTCTACGGCTACGTTAAATCCTTCCTGCTGCCGCTGTGGTGTACAGGTCCGCTGATTGCGCTCACAAATCAGACTGCGGCATTCGCAAGAACTGACGGTATGAACCGCTTTTCAACAGTGCTTCCTATTATTGCAAACGTGATAAACCTCGGCTGCGATTATCTGTATATGAAGCCTTTAAATATGGGCATTGCAGGCGCAGGCTGGGCAACCGTTACAGGCTATGTTGTCAGTAGTATTCTGACTATCGGTTACTTTAAATCAAAAAAGCGCAGCGTTCATTTTGACAAATCAAGTTTCAAATCAATGCGCTTTTTAAAGGACACGTTCAGCACAGGACTGCCGTCCTCGCTTATTTACGTCTGCAATTTTTTGCGGCTGTTTTTCACAAACTCAATTATCCTCGGTGCAACGGGCGTTATGGGCTGCAAAATTGCGTCGGTTACGTTTTCGCTTAACTCCCTTGCGTTCATATTTGTCGAGGGCGCGTCAATGACAATGCTTCCGATACTTGGCGCATTGTATGGCGAAAAGGATACAAAGGGTATCAAAATTACTCTGCGCTACGGTATGATTGTAACGCTTGTGCTTTGTATGGTCGTATTTGTTGTATCTGAACTATTCCCGGTTCAACTCGCTTCAATTTACGGCTTGACGGATAAAGAAACGCTCGGCATATTCAAGGTTACATTCCGTATCCTCTCAATCAACGTGCCTATTCTGAGCGTTGTATATGTTTTGCGCACCTTCTTCCAGGCAACAAAGCAGAGGACTATTGCAAATATTCTTGTAATCCTCGACGGTTTCCTCACCGTTGTGCCGATTATGTACGCATTCTCAAAAATTGATATATACTGGCTCTGGGCGTCGTTCCCGGTGTCAAAGGCTGCGACTCTGCTTATCCTGCTTGTGGTTATTCTCGTTGCAAAGAAAAAGCAGAACAAAAAAAGCCTCCTGCTTCTTGATGAAGAGAAAGACTCCGTGCTTGACTTTTCAATTGACAACGAACAGTCGCAGGCAAGCGTAGCGGCAAAAACTGTTCTCGCATTCTGCAAGGATAACGGTGTTGACGCAACAGTTGCAAACGCCATCGCTGTCAATACCGAGGAACTTTGCCACAACATAGCGTCTTATGCAAGGTCAGATAAAAGCGATACCGTTGATATTTGCGTGCGTATTTTTGCAGACAAGATAACGCTTCGTATCCGTGATAACGGCAACTTGTTTAACCCTACGGAATATATTGACGACAGCGGTAATATCATTACAGGACTAAAACTTGTAAGAGCGCTTTCGTCTGCTATTGAGTACAATCGCGTGCTTGATTTTAACGTAACAACTATCACGGTTAACAGGTAATCACAGGCGTATCTTGCGTTAGTAAAAATGCTCTGCGGCGGAATGATGGAAACGGGGAACGACTCAGTAATCATCACAATACCCAGACAAAGAGTAATAGTATAACAAAACACACTCAGAAAGCCTACGGCATATAGACTTACTGAGTGTGTTTTTTATCTTGTTAAGTCGTCGAGGTTGACGCTAAAATCTTTGCAATGTCCGAAAACTATTTTAGAGTTGCTGCAACAGGGTGAATACGATTTAAGCGATATTGATTATTGATATTCACACCCCAAAATGATATGATATATTTGATAAAATTAACAAAAAAATACTGACATCAATATTCTGCGGATGTCAGTGCTTAAGTTAAAAAGAGATAAAAACTAGATTTAGGTGAGAGAAATGGAACAAAAACTATTTACGGAATTGCGCTCACTATATGTGACCACTAAAGAGAGCCCCAACGAAATCAGAATCAGAATTCGTATGCGTGATTTAATTGATTCAAATATCTTCCGTCGTGCAGTGGATACGACTATGAAAAGATACCCGTATTTCTGTGTTGAATTGCAGAAAAAGAACGGGCAATATGTTTTTGCCGAAAATCATCGTCCTGTGGTTATCACAAATTCACTTCACGGAGTAGAACTGAATTCTGATGCATCTAATTACCATATGATTGCATTTTGCTGGCAGGATAACTGGATTATTCTTGATGTGTTTCATGGCTTAACAGATGGCACGGGAGCATATGAAGTGCTGAGGACTCTTCTGTACTATTATTGCTCAGAGCGATATAATGTCAGGTTGAAAGAGGAAAGTATCCGTCTGGTTGGCGATGAAATATCTGAAGATGAATGGATAGACCCTGTGACAAACAGAAGTAATCTTCCGCTTACAAGGCGAAATGAAGAGATGTCAGACGCATTAAATCTGGTTGCTTCGGCAGGACTTGAGAACGACCGCCGACATACCGTATACAGCATTGCTGTCTCTGAATCTGAATTTATGAGATTTAATGTGGATAATGACGGTAGTCCGGGTACAATGGTTTCTTTGTTGCTCAGTAGGGCAATTGCTAATTTATTTCCGGATGCAAAAGATACTATTCGCATTACACTTTGTGTAAATCAGAGGAATGCGCTTAATGCACCACTGGCGCATCAAAGTTTGGTTGGCGGTGCAATGTTGGAATATAAGGACGAGATGCGCGATTGGTCCTTACAAAAGCAGGGTACAGCATATCGGGGAATGGTATTTGCCCAAACAATAGAGGAAGAAGTGCTTATGGGCGTTGCTTCCATGAAGGGCATTAACGGACTCCTTCTCTCAAAGGAAAGTGACCGTGAGAGATTAGAGGTTGCTTCCTATATAAATTCAATTGCAAACAGAGTTATTACGGCTACGGTAAGTTATGTTGGCAAAGCAAATTATCAGGAAGCCGAACAATACATTCGCGATTTTCGGGCATGGACATCATCTGCTTCTAACGGATTAACTGTTGAAATATCGGCTGTCAACGGAAAATTCACCCTCGATTTTTTACAGAACTTTTCAAGTCCCATCTTTGTAAACGCTTTTTTGAAAGAACTTGAGAAAAACGGGATTGTATATGACCTTCAGGATGTTAATGAACTGGAACTTCCTAATATCAAACTCCCTTGGACTGAATGATTTTTCTCTCTTGTCCGGAATAAAAAACCCCCAAAATCCGCTGTATAAGCGGCTTTGGGGGATTATTGCATAAAGTTAAGGGAAAAGATGGTTGTGCTTTTTTTCTGAGTATAACATAATGAAGCGGTTACTAAAATACGATTTTGCGGAATTTTAGCGGTGAGAGGCCTGTTTCTTTTTTGAAAAAGCAGATGAAATTTGACGTGCTGTTAAATCCGCACCTATAGGCGATTTCGCTGACAGGCAGGTCGGAATTTATCAGCAGTTCCTTTGCTTTATCCAGGCGCACCGATAAAAGATAATCATAGGGCGAAAGCGCTGTGTTGTCCTTAAATATTCTTGAAAAATAAGAGGGACTTAAATTAACCGCCCTTGCGATTTGTGAAACGCTGAGATTGTTTTGATAATTCTGTTTTATATATTCTTTTGCAGTTTCTGTTGACGAGAGCGTCGCTTCATTGGCAGAGTTCTGCATATCGAGCATACGCATCAGCATTTTGAAAATCGCTTCCGACTGTTGCGCTTCGCTGTCTGTGTTCATAACGGCAAAAATGTTTCGGCTTACAAAGTCGGGGCATTTTATTTTTTTGCCCTTTGTGCCGATAATCTCTTCAAAAAGTTCATGGGAATTACCTCCGTCAAAATGCAGCCACAAGGTATGCGCCGACGTATCAGAGTAATATCGGTGCGGTTTGTAACAGTCAACAAGGAGCGCTTCGCCGCCTTTTACTGTTATACCGTCGTGTTTAATTTTGCCGTCCAGCACGCAAATAATCAGATAACTGTTATACTGCTCTCGGTTTACTTCGTATTCGTTGTTGCAAAAGAATTCGCCTGCGCAAAGCGGATAATAATAAAGCCGTTTGGCAGTGCCCGACGGTGTGTAGAAATGCATATATGAACCGCGCTCAAGTCCGTTTCCTATCAGTTTCATGATACTACAGCAGGATTTCTAAATTTTTTGAAAGATTATCAAAACAAATCCGTTGATTAACATTATATAATGGAAATGTAATAATGTCAACGAAGGTGATATTTATGAACACAAAATCTAAAGTTTGGGAAGAAACAGTAGTTATTCCTACCTATGAGGCAGCAGAGCCTGACAGAAATCCGCTCTTTCTTGAAAAACGTGTCTATCAGGGCAGCAGCGGCAAGGTTTATCCGCACCCTGTTATTGACAAAATCAGCGATGAAAAAATCGACAAAGAATACAAAGCGGTATTCCTTGAAAACGATTATCTCAAGATAATGATTCTGCCCGAACTCGGCGGCAGGGTGCAGCGTGCTTTTGATAAAACACGCAACTACGATTTTGTTTACTATAACCGTGTTATCAAGCCTGCGCTTGTCGGCTTGGCAGGTCCGTGGATAAGCGGCGGCATTGAATTCAACTGGCCGCAACACCATCGTCCGAGCACCTTTGACGAGGTGAACTATACTTTTTTTGAAAATGAGGATGGCAGCGCAACGGTTGTTGTGAGTGAATACGAGAATATGTTTCATACCAAGGGAGAGACGGAGTTTACGCTCTTTCCCGATAAGGCGTATTTAGAGCTTAAAAATCATCTGTTTAACCGCACGCCGATAAAGCAGACTTTTCTTTGGTGGGCAAATCCTGCCGTTGCGGTGAACAGCAATTACCGCAGTATCTTTCCGCCTGATGTGACTGCAGTTATGGACCACGGCAAGCGAGATGTTTCCACTTTCCCGATTGCAACGGGCACCTATTACAAGGTGGATTACTCAAAGGGCGTTGATATTTCACGCTACGATAATCTGCCTGTACCTACCTCTTATATGGCGGCAAAGAGCGACTTTGATTTTGTCGGCGGTTATGATGACGGCGTGAAAGCAGGCCTGCTCCATATTGCCGACCATCATATTTCGCCGGGTAAAAAGCAGTGGACCTGGGGCAGCGGTGATTTCGGCAAGGCATGGGATAGAAATCTGACCGATGAGGACGGTCCGTATTTTGAACTGATGACAGGCTGCTTTACAGACAATCAGCCGGATTTCAGTTATATTGCGCCTTTTGAG
>ONXZ01000021.1 GCA_900321905.1 uncultured Eubacteriales bacterium | reverse complement strand
GTTGGGCAACGTTGTGAGCGTGCTGTACTTCCTTGTTTACTTCTTGCGCGGCAAGTCGATACTATCAATCACGCCAAAGCGTTTTTCAGTTAAAAACGGCATTGCAAAGGGCGTAATCAACGTGGGACTTCCTGCGGCACTCAACAATCTTTTGATGAGTGTATCAAATATAGTTATAAATATGTTTTTGTCGCACTACGGCGACACCGCTGTTGCGGCAATGGGCGTTGCGATGAAAGCGAATATGCTTGTTGTTATGCTGCAACTCGGTCTTGCGCAGGGTATTCAGCCGCTTGTCGGTTACTGCTACGGCGCAAAAAACTATTTGAGAATGAAAAACAGTATGCGTTTTAGTATGCTGTGCAACATAATTATCGGCGGCGTGATGACGACTGTTTACATCTTTTTCCGCAGACAGGTTATCGGTATGTTTATTGATAACGGCGAAGTTATAGAATACGGCGTAAAAATGCTGACAGCGCTAATGTCATCAGGCGCGCTGATAGGAATAATGTTTATAATCAACTTTTCGTTCCAGGGTATGGGCAAGGGTATGCAGTCGCTGCTGCTTGCCGTAGGACGTCAGGGTTTGATTTTTCTGCCGTTGCTGTTCATTATGGACAAAGCAATCGGTCTTGACGGTATAATCTGGGCGCAACCCGCGGCAGATTTTGTGTGCATTGTTATGAGTTTGATAATGCTGTCGGTAGTTGTTAAAAAACTCGAAAAAGAACATACTATTACAGGAGATGCAGATAATGCGGCTCAAAGATCTGAAGGATAAAGATATTAAAAAACTGAGCGAAATTTTGGCGCCGAAAATTGTGGACCATAAAATTTTTAAGTTTATGTGTCCCGACGGCAGCGAACGCCTTGATTTTGTTGAAGCATATTTGAGATACAACATTCCTCGCTGGATTGAATGCCACGACTATGTGCTGACAGACGAGAATTTTGACGTACTTGTGGTGCTGGCAAGTCCGCGCCGCTCGTCGCACAAATTCAGCGGCAAAGGCGCAAAGCGAATGAAGAAATTTAAGAGCGCTCCCGCTATGTTTTACTACCGCGGCAACTTGTCATACATCACGCACCTGATTGCCCCGCGCAACAAAAGGCTGAAGGTTATGACGATTTTTGCCGACAACAAGCACGACGACGCCGTGTTTGAACTTGTGGACGAAGCGATTGCGCTGTCGTATGAGCGCGACTTCAACCTGATGTACGACACGCTGACACGCCGCCTTATTGAGCAAATGAAACAAAAGAATTTTGTTGTGACATACCAAAAAATGTTTGCCTCAACAGGTTATGTACAAACTCTGATGATGCTGAATAAATAAAAAATGGCTTCGCAAGCGATACTTGCGAAGTCATTTTTTAGTGGACAGTTTCAATCATTTAATTTGCCCGCGAGCAAATTAATTTAATCACCTTACACCATCAGGTCTGCTATGCTGTCTGCAAGTTCGGTAGGATTGTCAACGGAAAGTCCTGCAATAAGCCTTGCCTGGTTGTAAAGAATTTTTGTATATTTTTCAAGCGTTGCGTCATCTGCCGACGCGAGTTTATCTGCAATCGGGTGCGATGAACTGATTTCAAGCACAAGTTGCGCTTTCACCTGGTCGTTTGCGCCCGGCATCTGTGCAAAAACTTTTGCCATTTCAAGGCTCATATAGCCCTCTGCCGCAAGCGATACGGCGTGCGAACCGAGTTTGTTTGTGAGTTTAACGGCTGTAACCTCATCACCGAGCAGGTCTTTCATCTTACCGAGCCACTCTTTTGAGTCCTCGTTCTTCTTCTGCATAGCCTCTTTTTCAGCGTCAGTTGACAGGTCAAAGTCATCTTTGAGAATATTTGCAAAGTGCTTGCCGTCGTATTCCATCAGCATTTGGATTGCGAACTCGTCCACCTCGTCGGTGAAGTAAAGCACCTCAAAACCTTTTTCCTTAACCGCTTCGCACTGCGGAAGAAGGGCGATTTTGTCCTCGCTGTCGCCGCATGCATAGTAAATAGTGTCCTGAGAATCTGCCATTCTGTCGCGGTATTCTTTAAGCGTTACCCAGCCGCCGTTTGACGATTTGAACAGAAGCAGGTCTTTGAGCCCATCTTTGTTCATACCGTAGTCGGCATAAACGCCCCACTTAATCTGAACACCAAAGGTTTTCCAGATTTCCTCATACTTTTCACGCTCTTTGCGCAGGAGTTTTGTGAGTTCCGATTTAATCTTTTTATCAATCGCCTTTGCGATGATTTTAAGTTGGTGGTCGTGCTGCAAAATTTCGCGTGAAATGTTGAGCGACAAATCTGCGCTGTCAACAAGACCTTTTACGAAACTGAAATAATCAGGCAGAAGGTCGGCACACTTGTCCATAATCAGCACACCGTTTGAGTAGAGTTGCAGGCCCTTTTCATACTCTTTTGAATAAAAGTCCATCGGTGCGTTTTTAGGCACAAACATAAGTGCGTCAAACGTAGCCTGTCCTTCGGTTTTTGAGTGTATAACAAGCGCAGGGTCTGTGTAGTCATAAAACTTTTGCTTGTAAAATTCGTTGTAATCCTCGTCCTTGATTTCGCTCTTGCTCTTGCGCCAAAGCGGAACCTGCGAGTTCAGTTTTTCGTCATTAACTTCGGTGATGTACTCGCCCTCTTTTTCAGGGTCCGGTACCTGCGAAGTCATCTCCATCACAATAGGATAGCGGATATAGTCGCTGTACTTTTTAACAAGTTCCTGAATTTTGTACTGCTCAAGATATTGATTGTAGTCGTCATTATCTGTGTTTTCTTTGATATGCAGTGTAATAACGGTGCCGACTGTGTCCTTTTCACAAGGCTCGATTGTGTAGCCGTCAGCGCCTTCGCTGACCCATTTTGCGGCTTCATCGCTGCCGAGTGCCTTTGATACAACTTCAACTTTGTCGGCAACCATAAATGACGAGTAAAAGCCTACGCCAAACTGACCGATAACCTCGATGTTTTCCATATTTTCATCGCCCTCGTTATCTTTTTTGAAGTTGAGGGAGTCTGATTTTGCGATAGTGCCGAGGTTCTTTTCAAGTTCATCGGGAGTCATACCGATACCGTTATCGGACACTGTAATAGTGCGCGCGTCCTTGTCAAGGTCAATGCGGATTTCAAGATTGTCAGTCGCAATACTTGTATCTGTAAGCGATTTGAAATAGAGTTTGTCCGTGGCATCGCTCGCGTTTGAAATAAGTTCTCTTAAAAAGATTTCCTTGTGGGTGTAAATCGAATTTATCATCATATCAAGGAGTTTTTTTGATTCTGCTTTAAATTGTTTTTTTCTCAAAATGTTCACCTTCTAATTAAGATTTCTGCAAAATTAGCACTCTCTGCCCGTGAGTGCTAATTATATTATAGTCTTTATTTTCCATTTGTCAATAGTATTGTTTGTTGAATTTTCGCCAAATATATGTTATATTGGTATTACTTTTAAAAAGGACTGATAAAACTATGGATTTATCGCTTGTAATACCCTGCTACAACGAGCAGGGCAATGTTGAAAAATTTTTTGACGAGAGTGAAAAAGTATTTGCACTTTCAGGCATAAAATACGAATATGTTTTTGTCAACGACGGCAGCAGCGACAAAACAGGCGAAGCGCTGAAATCGCTGTTTGAAGCGCACGTTAGCAAAAACATCAGCATTATTGATTTCTCGCGCAACTTCGGCAAAGAGAGCGCAATATACGCAGGCTTGCAGCACGCAAGCGGCAAGTATATCTGCATTATTGACGCCGACTTGCAGCAGCGCCCTGTAACTGCACTTGATATGTATAAATTCATCACCTCAAACCGCGATTTTGACTGCGTGTGCGCTTACCAGAACGTGCGTAAAGAGGGCAAAATTATGAGCGGTATGAAGTCGCTGTTTTACAAACTGATGAACACTCTCGCTGAAACAGAGTTCAAAAACGGCGCAAGCGACTTCCGCCTGTTCAACACGAAGGTGCGCGACGCAATCCTGTCGCTCGGCGAATACCACCGTTTTTCAAAAGGCATTTTCAGTTGGGTCGGCTTCAACGTGCATTATATGGAATACCGTGCTGACGAGCGCAACAGCGGCGAAACAAAGTGGAGTTTCGGCAAACTTGTAAGATACGCGATATCGGGAATAATTGCATTTTCCACAGCGCCGCTCAAACTTGCAATTTACATCGGCACGGGCGCAACAATATTTTCGCTGATATATCTGATAGTTACGGTTATACGCAAACTGACATCGCACATCAACGTGGACGGTTTTACGCAACTTGTAATACTGATAACATTCTTTGCGGGTATAACGCTTGTGATACTCGGCATAATCGGCGAGTATATAGCAAAAATCTATCAGCAAGTTAAAAATCGCCCAATCTACATCGCAAAAGATGTAATGAAGCGGAATAATCTCTGAATTGAGAATGGAGAATTCCGGTTTCTCGCTTCGCTCGGGCAATAAAACGGGCTGTCGAGGGCGCCAGCCCCTACAATCATCGTTGATAAAATGCTGTTCAAAAATTATTTGTTTGAGGCGGAGCCGAGTAACATTAATTCTCAATTCTCAACTCTCAATTCTCCATTAATAAAAGGCTGACTCAGTCAGCCTTTTCATTTAGTTCAATAACATATTCTGCGGCTTCGCGCACAGCGCCTTCGCCGCCTTTTTTATTAAGTATAACGTCAACCTTTGGCTGAATCTGCTTCATAGCGTCGTTCGGGCAGAAGGTCAAGCCGACTAAATCCATCATTTTAAGGTCGTTGATGTCGTCGCCGAGGTACGCAACCTCGCTGTAATCAATGCCGGTGCGCTGCAAAATTTCAGCCAGCACCTCCGGCTTATTTTTTGCGCCCTGATGAAATTCGTCAATCTTGAGTTTTGTCGCGCGGCGTTCAAGCAGGGGTGTGTTTTCGCTGCTGATAATACCCGTCAGCACGCCGCTGTTGCGCAGCATCTCAAAGCCCATACCGTCGCGAGCATTAAACTTTTTCCACTCGTTGCCGAGGTTGTCATAATACATACCGCCATCGGTCATACAGCCGTCGCAGTCGGTGATAAATAACTTAATCATAATTAGTCCTGTTTTGCGTTAAGTAGGTTTTCAATAATAATCCAGTCTGACGGCTCGTCAATTTCAAAATACGTTTCCTCAGGCATAACTACTGCGCCGATTTTACCCGAAAGTCTGTTGCCGGTAGCAAGCAGTCTTTCCTTTGAAGTGATATAAAACGCACCGTTTTCAACAAGATAGCCGTCAAATTCCTGACGTCTCGGGCGGTGGAAGTGGTCGTAGTTTGACGACTTAACGCCGCCTTCGCCATCGTCTGCCCAGATAAAACGCTTTTGCTCAACGAGCGAGATAATGCTGTCGTAATCGCCGTACTTGTCAAAGCCTTTCTGGATATCCTCAGCACTCAGCAGCGGACTCGTTGCCTGAACAAGAACAATATTTTCAAAATCGTAGTTGTTTGCAAATTCAAGCATTGCAGACTCGGTTGAAGCGGTATCGTTTGCAGTTTCGGCACTGCGCGAGATAACCTCAACTTTTTCGCAGCCTTCGCCGCGGTAGGTCTGCGCCACTTCCCTGATTTTATCAGAGTCAGTGGAAACATAAACCTTGTCAATCGACTTGCACTTTGCGGCGGCTTCGATTGTCCAGAGGACAAGCGGTTTGCCTGCGATTGGCTTGATATTTTTAAACGGAATAGACTTGCTGCCGCCCCTTACAGGAATAAACGCAACGTTTTTATTAGCCATTTGGGTTCTCCTTACCACTTTAACTTCTTTCTCTGTACTTCCTCGATGTCAAGCACTTCTACCTCTTTGTAGGTCAGCGCTTCGTGAACAGCGTTGAGGTCGCGGACAAGTTTGCGCATTCCCTCAGGCTCAAGAGAAGCAGCGTGGTCGGTACCCTTCCAGGTTCTGTCGAGTGTGTAGTGGCGCTCAACTGTAGTTGCGCCGAGTGTGTAAGCGGCAACGTCTACTGCGATACCGAGGTGGTGACCGGAGAAGCCGATTTCCTTAACTCTGTCGCCGTACTTTTCCTGCAGATTGCAGATTTCAAGCAGGCAAACATCTTTAAACGGAACAGGATAACCCGATGTGCAGTTGTAAAGAACAAGGTCTTTGTTTCTGCCTTTTTTCTCAAAGAGTTCAACGATATCATCAGTTTCCTTTGAGGTGGTCATACCTGTTGAAATGTGAATTTCGCCGTCGTAGTTATCGCAAAGCCACTCAAGCATTTCAAGGTTTGTGTTGCAGGCAGAAGGAACCTTGATAAGTTCAGGTTTGAGGTCAGCAATCTCCTGAGCGGAAACCATATCCCACACAGACGTGCTCCAAACAATGCCGATACTCTCACAGTATTCCTTGAGTTCTCTGTTCTGCTCTTTTGTAAATTCAAGAGCCTCTCTGTGCTCTCTGTAAGTGTGACCGTATGCGTTAATCGGATTTGGGTGAGGTGCATTGTAAAGTTCCGGATACCTTTCAACCCAGGTGGGAATGTGGCGCTTCTGGAACTTAACAACATCGGCATTGCAGTAGTTTTTAGCAACGTCAATGAGTTTTTTAGCAATTTCCATATCGCCTTTGTGGTTACAACCGATTTCAGCAATTACTCTTGGTTTTTTCATAAATTTAACTCCTTTATTTTTCCGTATCGTTAGATTTAACTAAGTTTTTGTTAGCATAATTATACTCTATTTCTACTTTATTTGTAAATAGATTTTTTGCAATTATTTTGGAAATTGAAGGTTGACTGTTCGGACTGTTGACAAGCGTGTCATAAATCTCAACCGCTTTTTCGTAATCTCCGAGTTCGTTATACAGTTTCATTTTGAAGTACGCGGTCATCGGGTCGCGCTGCAAAACAGTAAAGTTCAGCAGTTCAAGTTCCTCGACCTTTTTATTTTCATAAAGATACTTGATAAAACTGTAGCGGTGCTTGGGTTCCAAAAACGGCTGGGTATAGTCGTACATACGCTTTTCTTTGAGCAGTTCCGCCTTTTTGTTTTTGGCAACTATGCAGGTGAGATACTGTGTAATGTGCTGTATAGCCTTGCCCTGCCTGCCGAGTTTCAGGCAGCGAATAGCGGTGTAGTACTCAATTTCTTCCTGCACCTCGTCGTGCGTGCCTTCAAAATTTGCGATTTCGGCAAGCCTGCCTTTGCGGTACAGCCAGTCGCAGTAGAAGTCAAACAGGATTTTATCCTCTTTCGCCCTTTCGATATTTGCAGGGTTGTTATAGAAGTTATCCTCTATTTCAGCAAACTTATCTGCAAGCAGTTTTTCAACGTCAATGCTGTCGCCGACCTTGCAGTTTTCCATAATCGCCGTCATAGCGGACAAATCAAATATGTTGCCCATACATCTGTTGATGTAAACATATTCCTGCATAAGTTCGTTAAACTTAGTGTAAGTTTCCTTCCAGCGCAGGTACTTTGCGCTGTGCATATTGTAAAGTTTAATTTCGTCAAGCGTTTTTGCGATATCTCTGTAAGTCACTTCAAAGAAACCTGCATAACGCAAATCAGGAATTATGAGTTTGTTGTTAACGGTTTCAAACAAATCGACAACAAACGGCGAGCAGGGCTTGTCGAAGTTGATAAGTTCCTTCTTCTGGAAATCGGTGCTGACAGGCTTGAACTCAAGCGGCTTGTCCATAATATCCCTGAAATCAACAAGCACTCCGCTTTCGGCAAGTTCGTCGTAAGCGTCCTGCACACGGTTAGTCCTGATATCAAACACGTCGTCGGAGTCAAAACCGCCAATCAGCATAAGCGGCATATTGAGCGCAATTGCGTCAAGGAACGCCGTGCTCCACATAGTTATAACCGCATCGTAGTCAACGATTATTTCCTCAAGTATCTGATTTTCATTAATCAAAACGAGGTTTTCAGGCACGCGGTCAAAGTAGTTGTAAATATGCTCTGACACAACGTGAATACTCTTGACGGAATCATCAAGCAGGTAACGCGGCTTGATATGAATTTCCTTATCAGGATTCATCTCCGCCATATTAATAAGCGTGTCGGCAAGTTGCTTTTTGCCCTTGTCGCCGCAAGGATATGCGCCCTGCTCAAGGAACAGTATTTTTTTGATATCCTCGTTTTTAATATCGCCCCTGCGCTTTTCCACAAGGGTATCGTACTGCGGGTTGCCTGCGGCAATCATATTGTATTTGAGGAAGTTTGATTCAAACTCCTTAAACTTGTTTTCACCGATAGTGATAACAGCGTCCGCCGCAACACGCATTGTGATTGAGGAGAACAGGTTTGAGAAGGTGTAAACAAACAGTCCGCGATTGTCAATCTGCCTGTAGAGTTTTCTGAATCGGCGGAACTTAATCGGCGCGCCGACTACAAAATCGTATTCGCCAAGGCTCTTGTAGTCAAAATCGTCTATTGAAACAATGTTAGGATTGCCTGCAAACATCAGGTTGTTAACTTCATCGTCGAGGTCGCGGATAAGAATTTTGTAAAGATGTCCGCGCTTTTCGAGTTCCCTTATAATGTTGACAAACGCGTGATTCATCGAATCAAAGCAGGCAATGAACAGCACCTTCATCGGCATATTCATATCAAGCATATACTGATGAATATTGTCGGTTTTAGGGCTGACTTTCCTGATTTCTACACGGCTGTCCGCAAAAGAATCGCACTTTGTGTTTTTATCCTCAAGCACAACAATCTTTTTGTACGGGAATTTAAGCATATCGTTAACAAGCGATTTTGAATAATCGGCGCTGTTAACGTACATAATCTGCTCGGTATCCGCCTGCGTTTCGAGCATTTTGCGGATAACGGGCATATGGCTGCCGAAGTTGACTATCAAATCAAACTTGCACTTGCCGAGATTGCGCTTGTACTCACGGTCGTAAATATTGATTGAGTTAACGCCAAACACTGTTTTGCTGACCGCTTCAGTAAGGGTATAAGCAGTCGGTGGAAGTGTTGTAAGGTAACGTATTCCGTCGCAGGCATTATCAAACATCATACGCTGCTTTTCAAAATAGTTGCCAAACAGGAACACATCGTACTCGTCGGTGTTAATACTCTTAAGATAGTCAATAACGCACTTTGCGAGCGGACCCTTGCCCATCTGTGTGCCGATGTGAACAAGCACGCTCTTTTTGCCGCTTGACGGTGTAAACACTGCGTCTGACTTTTTGCCGCCCCATACGATATCGACAACGCGTTTTGTTGCGCCGCCGTCATCTTTGTAAGCGAATTTATCTATAAAATTATTATACTTTTCGTCGTAATTATACTTGTTGTCGTTAATCTGCTCAAGACTATCAACAACATCTTTTTCCGTATAGCAGAGTCTGCCCGGAACTTCGTCAAGCGAAAACAGCAGACCGCGCTCGCCCTCATACTGCGCTCTGTCATAGGTGAAAAAGATAATAGGTCGCTTTGTGCAAAGATAGTCAAAGAATACAGACGAGTAGTCTGTGATAAGCACGTCGGTTGCAGACAGCACCTTGTTAGTTTCAAAATCATCAAACAAAAACAGGTCTGTTATCTTGCTGTTGCCCTTGAAATACTGTATAAGGTTGCTGTGCGCCTTAAAGAACATAACATAATTATCGGGCATATTGTCAACGATATGTTCAATGTATTCGCAGATTTCATCGGAGTTGTCAATGTGCTTTTTGGCGTAAGACATCTCGCTGCGGAAGGTCGGAGCATAAAGAATAACTTTTTTGCCCTCAAGCGAAGTGCCTGCCTTTTTTTCAAGGCGGCGGCGCATTTCCTCCCTGTCGGTATTTGCAACAAGGTCAACACGAGGATAGCCTTCCTCTACAACGTTGCCCCTGAACGCATTTCTGACATCGTAATGCTCCATAAGGACATCGGTAGTGTAGCGGTTTGGCATAACAAGGTAATCCGCGCTCAAGAAGTTGCGCTGCGCGCTCATAATCGGACGGCGGTTTGCAGTTTTGTCAAACTTGCCGAGTCCCTTGAGCGGCGTGCCGTGCCAGGTGTTAATATAAATCTGGTCGTCTTTTTTGACATAGTATGACGGCCACGCAGCGTTATTGACAAGATACTGCGCGGTGCAAAGCGCCTTGAGCGCCTCATCAGAGCCGTCCATAACAAAATTAACTCTGTCGTCGTTTGCATACTTTGCAACATCGGGATAACTGAGTATAGACTTGTCCTTGATAAGCCAGATGTGCTTGAGGTGCGAGTATTCGGGATTATTAATCAGGTGCAGAAAAATAGCATACGGGTTGCCCGCCAGGATTTTGTTTGCATAAGCCTGGTACAAAACTGTGTTCGGCTCAACATCACACTCTTTAAAAAAGTTGATATACCTGATATGTCGCGGTTTGTCGGCAATGTTCTGTGCAACAAACTTTTTGCCTTTTCTGATAATCTTTTTAGGATCCATTTAATATCTCCTCGGATTACTTAATCAGTTTTTTCGCCACGCGTTCACTCGCGTGTCCGTCATCAAGATAATTGAATTTATCGTTAAATCTTTTGTATTTTTCATCATATTCAAAATCATCGGGTGTGCTTTTGATTTTGTTGATTAGTTCGTCCTCTGTTTTAATTATCGGACCCGGCAGTTCGCTGATGTCGATATAAAAGCCGCGCAGTTCATTTTTATACTGTTCAAAGTCGTACATATAAAACAGCATTGGTCGCTTTAACAGTGCATAGTCAAAGAACACCGACGAGTAGTCCGTAATCAGCATATCCGCCACAACGTACAAATCGTTAATGTCGTCAAGCGACGAAACATCAAGGACAAATCCACCGTACTTTTCAAAATCAAAGGAATTTGAAATGTAGTAATGCGCTCTGTAAAGAATAACATAATCGTCGCCGATTTCTCTTTGCAGTCGGTCAAAGTCAACTGCAGGTTTGTACTGGTATCCCTCGCCGAATTTAAACTGGTCATCGCGCCAGGTAGGAGCGTAAAGTATAACTTTTTTATCGTCCGGCAAGCCGAGTTCCGTTTTAATGCGGTTGACATCGTCCTGCGTATAGTTAACAAGAAAGTCGTTGCGGGGATAACCCTCCTCAACGATGATATCCTCCTTGCCGAGTTCTTTAAGTCCGAATGCGGATATAAACTTTTCGCTCGCAAAAGCAGAAGGCGACAGGAAGTAGGTAAACTTTTTTGCGTCGCCAATAAACATTTTTGCAAACTCATCGCGCGTATGGTTAAAATCCTGCGGTTTTTCAATATCAAAGCGCAGACGTTTTAACGGCGTGCCGTGCCAGGTTTGAATAAACACCTGGCCTTTTGTGGGGTATCTGTGCTGAGAGGTGCGGTTGTTAGTCACCCAGTATTTCGCGGTTGCAAAGGCGAGTTCGCACTCTTTTGAAGCCTGTTTGACGATTGTGGTATTGCGGTTGTTTTTTAAAAAAGAATAATTTTCAGGCTGAGTGAAAACCCATACGAATTTAAAATCTTTGTAGTCGTCACTGCCGAGCATATACTCATAAATCGCACGCGGCGAGTCGGCATACTTTCTGCCCGCAAAAGCAGAAAAAACAACTTTTTTATCGTCAATACCCTTGCCCGCTTTGCGTATTTTGTAGCGCACAAGGCGTAAATCGTATGAGGCTTTGTGATATATCTTTCTGAACAGCGAATTATTTTTAGTTAACTTAGTTATGATTGAATTGGCGCTTGACATTGTTACTTCCTAAATTAATTATTTTCATATTATTATAACATTATTAGGCAGTTGTTGCAACAAGTATTTTGACACACTATATATTGTGGTTAGGCAAAAACAAAAAGAGTCTTGCAAGGGGTGTCCATCATAAAGAATGTCAGCCTGAAAATGGCATCTTTTTCGCTATAACTGTATTAAAAATCACCCCAAGGCGTCAAGCCTTGCGGT
>ONXZ01000124.1 GCA_900321905.1 uncultured Eubacteriales bacterium | reverse complement strand
ATAATCATTAATCTTCGTCGTCAATCTCGATATCGAGTTTTGCGCGAGCCGCTTCCCTTGTGTTGCTGACAGGCTTAACTTCAGGGATTGGTGCTTCTTCCCTCTTACCTGCAACGTTTGCCTGATATTCTTCGTCGTTCTTTTTGTTCATAAGAGCCATTACCTGGTCTTCAATCTCTTTGGCAAACGCAGCGTCTGATTTAAGAAGTTCCTTGAACTTGTCGCGTCCCTGAATTCTCTGCTCGCCGTATGAGAGCCATGAGCCGCTCTTTTTAACAATACCGAGGGAAACTGCAAGGTCGCAGATTTCGCCTACTCTGTCGATACCTGTGCCATACATAATATCAAATTCTGCAGTTTTAAACGGCGGCGCGACTTTGTTTTTAACAATCTTTGCCCTTGTGTGAGAGCCTACAAACTCGTTGCCGGGCGCTTTAATCTGCTCACTCTTTCTTACATCAATACGCATTGAAGAATAGAACTTGAGCGCACGACCGCCTGTTGTAACTTCAGGATTGCCGTAGATAACGCCAACCTTTTCACGAAGTTGGTTGATAAAGATGATAATGCAGTTTGATTTGTTGATTGCACCTGCGAGTTTACGCAGAGCCTGTGACATAAGTCTTGCGTGCAGACCAACGTGAGAGTCGCCCATATCGCCCTCAATTTCAGAACGCGGAACAAGTGCCGCAACAGAGTCAACAACTATAATGTCGATAGCACCGCTGCGAACAAGTTGCTCTGTGATTTCGAGCGCCTGTTCGCCGTTGTCAGGCTGGGCTACAAGAAGTTCGTCAACATTAACTCCGAGGTTTGCCGCATATGCAGGGTCGAGCGCGTGCTCCGCATCGACGAATGCAGCCTCGCCGCCAAGTTTTTGCGCCTCTGCTACGCAGTGAAGCGCAAGAGTTGTTTTACCCGATGATTCAGGGCCGTAAATCTCTACAATTCTTCCCTTTGGAAGTCCGCCGATACCTGTTGCGATATCAAGTGTAAGCGAACCTGTTGATATAGCATCAACTTTGAGTCTGTTATTTTCGCCAAGACGCATAATTGCGCCTGCGCCGTACTGCTTTTCGATTTGCTTGAGTGCGGATTCAAGTGCAACTTTCTTGTCATTAGCCTTGCTCTTGTCAGCTGCCATAGTTTTGTCCTCCGTAATTATAATTTATTTCTTATGTATTATACTAAATATAGTAGATAAAATCAAGAAATAATACTAAATTGTACAATAATTTTCTCGCTGAAAAAATAAATTGAAAAAATGCTTGCATTTTGTGTCACTTTCTGTTAATATATATGCGTTCTTAAATTATAAGGAGGTGTACGCAAATGGCTAAATGTGAATGCTGCGGCAAATCAATGTCCTTCGGTATTAAGGTATCACACTCTCACAGAAGATCAAACAGAACCTGGAAACCGAACATCAAAAAAGTTAAGGCTATCGTAAACGGCTCACCAAAGAGAATTTATGTTTGCACAAGATGCCTTCGCTCCGGTAAGGTTGAGAGAGCGTAATAATAGAAATTGAGGACTGTCGTTTGACAGTCCTGTTTTTTTGGATTATTAAAGGGATAGTCTTTCGACTATCCCTTTTTTGTTATACTTCGTATCCGACAAAGTTTGCAAACAGAGGTTTGTACTTTGAACCGCTCGTTTTCATATGAGCGTAGTCCCTGCCGTTTACAATGCCGTCGTCGTTGACGTCGCACATCATAATAATAATGTCAGGCTTGCCGTCAGGCGAGAAACTGTATTCAATCTGCTTGCTACCGATTGTGATAACAGCGTCTGCATTTTCTTCAGTAACAGTTCTTGTGAATGTGCCGCCTGTTGCCTCGCCGTCAAGCAGTGCTTCATCAATAACAATGTCGCTTGCAGCACCTGACGGGTCGTTCATAGCGTAGATTGTGCCGCTGACTGTGTATTCAACAGGTTCTATGTAAACGTCAAACGAGCCTTTGAGCGACGAGTTCATAATACGTGCGCCGAAGTAGTAAGTCTTGCCCTTTTCAAGCGTAACGGAACTAATCTGGAAGTTGGTAGAACTACCGTAATCGTCGTTATAGGCAATCTGTGTGTAGTCGCTGTTGTAGATATAACCGCGTGTGTCGTGCGTACCTGTTGAGTAAAACTTGAACTTGCCGTCATATTTTGGCGTGTACGGATAATAAGCAAGCATACCGCCTGACTGCGTAATGCGAACTGTGTACTTGCCGCAGGTTACATCATCGGTTTCAAAAGCGATTCTGTTGGTTGATGTGTTGCGGTTGTTCTTGATAATATAGTGCAGCGCATACGAGCCGACAGGCGCTCTGAGTGTGAAATCCTTTTGATTAACGCCGTTATAAGCAAAGGAGTAGTCGGCAATGCTGTTAACATTACTGCTAAGCGACAGCACCTTAAGAGAAGGACAAGACGCAAAAGCATACTCGCCGATTGTCTTAACACTGTCTGAAAGACTGACGTTTTCAAGTTTTTCAGCGCCTGAAAGCGCATAGTTGCCCACAGAAGTAACGCCGTCCTCAACCACAAGATTTTCAATCTCAAGTATGTGTGAGTTCCACGGTGCGGAATATGAATTTTCATAATTATCCATAGCGCCGGTGCCGCTGATATATAAAGTTTTAGTGCTGCTGTCATAACTCCAGGTGACGTTATTCTCCGCATATGCGATAAGAGAAAACGCAAGTGCAAATGCAACAAGTATGGATATTACAGCGGTTGGAATAAATTTCCGCTTCATATAAATCACCATAATAATTATAGCATAAAGTCAATTTTTATGCAACTAATATTAATTTACATTATAACGCCGTCTTTGAAAACGGATATTTCTCTGTATCCGTTTTCCTCGTTTTTTGTCTTTTTGCCGCTTGCGACATTAACAATCAGAGAAAAAAGGCTGCCTGCTAGTTCGCCGGCATTGCCGCTTGTAATCAACTTGCCCGCGTCAAAGTCAATCCAGTTGTTTTTCTTGTTAAAAAGTTCTGTGTTTGTTGATATCTTAATAGTAGGAACTGGTGCGCCGAGCGGAGTTCCCCTGCCTGTTGTGAACAGAATTATATGCGCTCCTGCGGCTGTGAGATTGGTGACAGATACAATATCGTTGCCCGGACCCGTGAGGAGGTTCAGCCCCTTTGTTTTGCATTGTTCACCATAGTCGAGAACGTCGGTAACAGTCGATTTGCCGCCCTTTTGAATACAGCCGAGCGACTTTTCCTCAAGTGTGGTAATTCCGCCTGCGTGATTGCCTGGCGACGGATTTTCGTAACACACAACGCCGTGAGATGAAAAATAGTCCTTAAAGCCGTTAACCATACCAACGATTTTGTCGAACACTTCCCTGTTTTTCGCTCTGTCCATCAGGATTTGTTCTGCGCCAAACATCTCAGGTACTTCGGTCAGGATTGTCGTAGCGCCTGCAGAAGTCAGCTTATCATTAACTCGTCCGCATAGCGGATTGGCAGTGATACCGCTGAACGCGTCAGAGCCGCCACATTTGTAGCCGATCACAAGGTTATCAATGTTAACAGGCTCACGCTTGTCATTTTTAATATTGTTATAAATCTCTTTAATCAGCGCGGTGCCTGCTTCAATCTCATCATACTCGTCCTGCATACAGAGGAATTTAACCCTGCTGCTGTCAATATCGCCGAGAATGGGTTTGAATACAGAAAGGTTGTTGTTTTCGCAGCCGAGAGACACCACAAGCACGCCACCTGCGTTTGGATGTTTAATAAGTCCTGCAAGGATTTTTTGCGTGTTTGACATATCATCGCCGAGTTGCGAGCAGCCAAACGGGTGCGTATAGGCAAATACGCCGTCGCAGCCGTCGCCGATAATGTCGCCGCCAATCTTTGCAAGCATTTCAGCCGCCTTGTTAGCACAGCCGACAGTCGGTATAATCCAGATTTCGTTGCGGATACCAACTTTGCCGTTTTTGCGCTTATAGGCAGGTATTGTATAATTTATAAACGAAGGTGTGTACTCGGTGTTGCCGCTGAAAGTATAATCAAGTTTGTCGCTCAGATTTGTTTTGAGATTGTGCTCGTGTATGTAACTTCCGCGCGGCAAATCCTCGGTAACGCTGCCGATTGGATAGCCGTATTTAATAACGTTATCCCCTGCTTTGAGGTCTGTCAGCAGAATTTTGTGAGCCTTTGGAATGTCATCAAGCGCAGTAAGGCAGAGTTCATCGTCGACATATCCCGCCTGTATATCTTCAAGCGCAACTGCGACGTTGTCATCGCCGCTTATCTTAAATAATTTTGCCATCGACAGCCTCCTGCACCGCTTGTCTTATTCCCTCGTTTTTAATATTCAGATAATGTCTGCGAACGCGGTCAGCGATAAGTTCTTCAGTTATACCGAAGTACGCAATAACATTATTGATTTCGGTGTTTGCGTCTGCGCTTTTCATTTTGCTAAAATCGTCAAGCACATCTTCGCTGTCGTTTGCAACGCCGCTGACCATATAGAATTCAGTGAGAGCGGCAAGACCGAAACACAAAATATCAGGCGCTTCGCCTGTGATTTTGAAATAGTCGTTAATAGTGTCAAGGCAGCGTACTTTGAATTTTGAAACGGAGTTCAGCGCAATGTCAAGCAGTCTGTGGTCGATAAACGGATTGTTAAACCTGTCAAGCACGCTGTTTGCGTAACTGTCGAGTTCCTCCCTGTCAAGCGGCAAAGTAGTTTTTACCTCGCTAAGACCTTTGAGGATATATCTGTTAAAAGTTTTGTCCTGCATCATACTGCGCACAATGTCAAAACCGCAGAGATATGCCGCAAGCACTGACATTGTGTGAGCGCCGTTTAAAATACGCACTTTGCGTGTGCGGTACGGCTTGATGTCGTCGGTAAACACAACACCGTCAAGAGCAGTGATATTAAAGATTTTGCGGCACAAATCGTCCGACTGAATTATCCATGAGCAATACG